>MGVF01000050.1 GCA_001800355.1 Elusimicrobia bacterium RIFOXYA2_FULL_50_26 | reverse complement strand
GTTAATATTCTCTTCAGCGGTCTTTATTACAGCACCCACAAATTCGCCGTCGCCGAGTACGCGTTCGTCCGAGCGGTGATACTCCCTGGCTTTGCGCAATGCCATCATTGCGCTCCATCCTCCGGCGCTGCGCCTCAAGCCGCCGCCGGCATATTCGTCCCTCTTTCCCATATTCTCTGCATCACACACAAATTCAAGGTATTTTCGCCTTGCCTCAGACTTGGATTTGCAGAAATATTGAAGTATCTCGTCGGTGCTTTGCCATGGCGCTGCCAGCCTGCCAATTAGCGCCGAATGCCCGCTCCATTTATATATGCTTAAACCATTCACATCTTTAACTAACCCTGCCCTTAACGGATTTAAATGAATGTATCGTACCAGTTCCAGGAGATAAGTGTCTTCCTGACATAAAATTGATTTATACCGGTTCTGATATAAATATCCGCTGCGGGCATATTTGTTATTATGATATACAGCATATCCTGTTAATAATTTCCTCATCAAATCGCTTAGCGGTTTTACCCCGCTTCTCATCAGCAAATGAAAATGGTTAGGCATAAGTGACCAACCATAACACTTGTGGCCTGTATCTTTCATGCATTTCTCCAGCCGCCGCAGAAATTCAGCGTAGTCTGAGTGGCCATGAAATATTTCTTTTCGCTCGAGCCCGCGTTGGATTACGTGGTAAATACCACCTGGAACGTGTATTCTTCCTTGTCTTGGCATAGTTATAGCTTATATCAATTATATGCACCCATATCAATAGTTAATTAGTTAGGTGCGTCCCCATAAAATTATCTGGCAAGGCCGACCAGGCCCAGGACGTAGCCTATGTCGTCGTCTTTGAATTCCAGGTGGACGTAGGTATTCAGGTTTGATTCGTAGTATATGTCTTCTACCTGGGCGCCTACGGAAGCCCAGCGTACGAGCGGAAATTTTCCGCCCACGTTAACCTTAGGCATGCTGACGGGCGCTGTGCGCGAAAAATTGTAGGCTTCCGCGTGTATCTCGAGGCGGCGCCAGGGTTCCCATTTCCAGAACGGCTGCACCGATACGCCGACACCGCCCTTGGAGCGGAGCGCGCCCGCATACACGGTGGCGGGGCCGAACTGCTGGCCTATAAGAAAATCTATCGTACCGCGCACTTCGGGATCGAACACTTCCTCTGATTTCTCTCCGGCATTGGAAACACCGACATAATAGAATTTCCCGGCCTCAGGAATCACCCGCAAGCCGACGTCATAGCGATACATCTTGTATTTGCCGTCGTAACGGAGACGGTAATTCCAGTCCGTCTCGATAAGGTTTATGCGCTTGAGCACGCGGCGCGCTTCTTTTGAGGTTTCTTTTAAATCCGTGAAAGTTAATTTAAGGTCGTTGCCCATTTCATCGTCCGACATAAGCTTGCCGATCGTACCCTGGCCGGCCTCGAGTTTTGCAAGTATCCTGTCGAGGCGTTCGCCGACGCTGCGTATGTCCTTTACCGCGGCGGTGATGTTTTCCTTGCTCGCGGACGTAATCTCAGAAATATCCTGCGTGAAAGAGTGGGTATTATCAATTATCCCGGAGATCTTCGTTTCCTGGTCTTCCATGCCCTCGCGCAGCGTCTCGGTTATATCCCGCAGGTTTGCCACGGTGGTTGAAAGGTTTCTGCCGAAATCCTCCATTTCAGGGCCACTGAAAGCGCTTACCAGAGTATCAAGTTTTTCCATGGCTTCGGCAATTACACGTTCAAAGGAAATGGGATTAATCCCATACATGGCATCGCCATCCTGCAGTACGGTTTCCGCAGAAGATCCCATGGTCAGCTCCAGGTATTTCGACCCGATGATGCCGGTTGAGACTATGCGCGCTTCCGCATCGCGGTGAACTTCTATGCCGTGTTTTATCCAGATCCGCACCTTTGCTTTTTTTCCTTCAAGCACGATATCCTTTACGCCGCCGACCTCGACGCCGGCTATTTTAACCTTGGCTTTGGAAGGAAGCCCGGCCACATCGTCGAAAAGAACATTCAGGTAATAGCGCCGTTGCAATTGGAAATCACCCAATAAGACCACGGATAGCACCAGCAATGCGGCGCCAAGCAGCACAAATAACCCCAATTTTGTTTCGCGTGTCATATTGCTTTCTCCACCGTTATCGGCCCGTGGCTCAAACCTTCCACAAACTGGTGCACCACGGGATCCGTAGTATTCTTAATATCCGCGGGGGAACCCGCCGACACTATTTTACCGTCATAAAGCATGGCTATGCGGTTCGATATTTTATATGCCGACTTCATGTCGTGCGTTACCACGATAGAAGTAACTTTAAGCGTTTTCTGCAAATTAATTATAAGATCGTTTATCACGTCCGCCATAATCGGGTCAAGCCCCGTGGTAGGCTCGTCGTACATTATGTACTTCGGGCTGTATGCTATCGCGCGCGCAAGGCCAACGCGCTTTTTCATACCGCCTGAAAGCTCGGCTGGCTTTAAATTTTCTATGCCGCGAAGCCCCACCATGGCGAGGCATTCTTCCACACGCCGCAGGATACCGCTTTCGGAAAGATTGCTCATGTTACGAACGCCGAAGGCGACATTTTCACCTACGGTAAGCGAATCGAACAGCGCCGCTCCCTGGAAAAGATACCCGAAATTTTTCTGTACTTCCAATAATTGCGCGTTTTCAAGCCGTGTGATTTCCTGCCCGTCAATGTACACCTCGCCTTTTTCGGGCTTCATCAGCCCCAGCATGTTCTTAAGCAGCACGCTTTTGCCGCAGCCGGAACCGCCGATAATCGTAAGCGTTTCGCCGTCCGTGATTTCAAGGCGCACCCCGCGCAGAACCTGCTTGCCGTTAAAAGACTTGTGAAGGTCAACGACTTTTATCATATGCGCCTATCCAATGCCCAGCGCGACCAGGATTGCAGTCAAAAAGTAATCTGAAATCAAAATCATTACCATGGAGATCATCACTGCGCTTGTAGTGGTTTTTCCTACGCCCTCGGCGCCGCCCTCGCACGTGAAGCCTTTGTGGCAGGCCGTGGTAACTATGATAATTGCAAAGAACACAGATTTTATCAATCCGTGCGCGAAATCCTCTATCTCCATGAAATTAAATATGTCTTCCCAGTATACGGTTGAAGGTATGCCCCATTTGTAGACGCTTACAAGCATCCCGCCTATAATGCCCACGACATTGGACATGATTGCTAAAAGCGGGATCATCGTAAGGCAGGCAAGGAAACGCGGCACCGCAAGATAGCGGACAGGGTTTGTGCCCAGGGTTGAGAGCGCATCCAGTTGCTCCGTAACCTTCATTGTTCCAAGCTCGGCCGCTATTGACGCGCCTACGCGGCCTGAAATAACTATGGAAGTCAGCACAGGCCCCAGCTCCTTGACCAGAGAGAAACCCACGACGGTGCCGATGTACACCGGTTCATTGAAAATATTGCGCGAAGATGAGCCCGTCTGGAGAGCAAGCACCATGCCCGTAAAAAGTGAAGTGAGCGCAATCACCGGCGCCGAGCTCCAGCCGATCTCCGTCATCTGTATAACGGTATTGCGCCCGCCGAAAACCCCCTTGCCGATCCATGAAAACGTATCAATAACGAGCGCCGCCGCCTGCCCCACCCCGGTAGCGAGCCGCAACACCCTTGCCCCTATAATCGAAAATATAGTACGCCGGCTTTCAATTTGGTTTGTCATGAAATTTCTTCAGGCAAAATACCAAGTATTTGTGAAACAAACCGTGTCCGCGCATAAAACGCTCTGCTTGTAGTCCCATGACCTGCGCCTTTCGTCCTGGGTTGCACAAGTTCCCCCATACTCCCACTCAAACATTCGAATCCTTTTTCGATTATACATCGCCTTACGTCCTCATAGTCTTTCTTAACCTGATTATATAGTTTTTCATTATTCAGATCAAATGAAGAAACATTCAACAATAACGATTTGTTTTCCTGCTGCGACTCAAAGAGGCGGGCGCACACAACTGCTTTTTTCAGTTTGGAAAGCAAATGGCTTTCTTCAAAAGGCGTATTTTTAACATTAAAGGGATCAATCATTGTTATAGCCATCGTCTCTTTGACAACGATGGCACCATTAGCCAACCTTTTGAGAGGGACAACTTTTAATTCCCAGGAACCGAAGTTAGGAGACTGCGCAGAATTTATTGGAAGGCCAAGATAATGTTCAATGACGTGGCCCGCCCACCCTTTATTTTTTTTGCTGCCTTTCCAAATCGTTACATCATACTTGCGGGCAAGCGGAACCAGGTCTATATTTTTTAACCGCTTCAATAACAACAGCGCATCTTTACGTTCCATTGCACCGCCTTTTTAAACCCGGAATTTGCAATAGGACGCGGAATTCGTCGAACAATGCGGGACTTTTTCTTCCGAAAAAAGCTCAACCGTAAGCAACGCTACGCTTTCGCTTTTTTCGTCGAAAAAGCCTCCGCCTTGTTCGCCTCGGTTCTCGCGCCTATTGCAAAATCCGGGTTAAACCAAATTCAAAGAGGAGATTCTTTTATCAATTGCCTGTTCCAACCTCTTTGCTGAAAGAGCCAAAAAACTTGTTTCCAACTCAATTCCAACAAATCTGCGGCGCAGGTTAATTGCCGCAACGCCTGTAGTGGAACTCCCCGAAAATGGATCCATAATAAAATCATTTTCACCTGTGCTTGCCAGTATTATTCTTTCCAAAAGTTGCAGCGGTTTTTGCGTAGGATGTTTTCCAAAATCCTTTTCTCCACCGTTTGGGGCTGTGAATTTCCATACGGATTTCATCTGTTTATTATTATTAAATTCACGCATTTTTTCATAATTGAAACAGTGCTTCGATTTTTCATCTTTCGATGCCCATATTATTGTTTCAGTTGAATGCGTAAAATAACGACAAGAAAGGTTTGGCGGAGGATTCGGCTTTTCCCATGTTATGTCATTAAGTATTTTCATACCAAGCTGCTGCATGGCATACCCGACGGAATGTATAACATGGTGAGTACCAGAAACCCATATTGAACCATTAGGATTGAGCAATTTGCGGCACCTTGACAACCATGCAATATTAAATTCGTGGTTAAGCTCTATACCTTTGGATTTATCCCATTCTCCCTTATCAACTTTCACCATCTTTCCGGCATGACAAGTAATGCCGCCATTGGAAAGAAAATATGGCGGATCTGCAAAAATCATATCAAATTTACCATGCGGATATTTATTTATCAGTATATCCATAAACTCAATGCAATTAGCGTGATAAAGCCAAATTCCGAACTCATCATTTCTGAACATGCACCTGTTAGGCGAATATTCGGAACTTGTTTCTTTTACTTCAAAAAAAGAATTAGGTTTTCTTACTCTCTCGTATTTGGCAGACATCGGGCGGTTTTTCCTTTATTAAAAAATTATACCACAATACGGGGGACGCGGGAGCTGATGGAGCAGGTGATTTCGTAGTTGATAGTGCCTGCGCGGGCGGCGAGCTCTTCGGCGGTTATGGTTTCGCCGGATTGCGTGCCGATAAGCACAGCCTCGTCGCCGATGGCGGCGCCGGGTATGCCTGTAACGTCAACCATTATCATGTCCATGGTAACCCTTCCCACGACGGGGCAGCGCCTGCCGCGTATGAGAACATGCGCCTTCCCGGACAACCGGCGGCTGTAGCCGTCGGCATAGCCCACGGGCAGCGTGGCGATTAGCGACTGGCGGCTTGTCGAAAACGTCCGTCCGTAGCTGATGGACATGCCACGCGGCACCTTTTTTATAAACACTATCCGCGTTTTCCACGAAAGAACGGGCGAAACTTTTATCTTTTTTTCTGCGCCTTCAAACGGCAGCAACCCGTAAAGTATCAACCCGGGGCGCACCATATCGAACAAAGCATTGCCGCCGGAAAGAAGCGCGGCCGAATTTGACGCATGCGCATCGAAACGTAACCCCAGCTTTTTTGCAAACGCGATTACAGGCAGAAAAGCGGCGCGCTGGCTTTGAGTATATTCCCTGTCGCAATCGGCGCAGGCAAAATGCGTGTAGATGCCTTCGCACCGCACTTCGTTGCGCTGCGCGATTTTTTCAAGCAGCGCGCGTGCGGAGAGAGGTGAAATTCCAACCCGTCCCATGCCCGTATCAACTTTCAGGTGGAATGCAAGCCGTTCCCGCCGCTGGCGGCCAAGCCGGACAAGCTGCGCCAGCCCCTGGGCGCTTGAAATCGTTGGCGTAAGCCCGTATCCGGCGGCAACCTCCAGGTTTTCAAGCGGGAAAATGCTGCCCAATATCAATATTTTAGCTTTTATCTCGCTTTCGCGCAATGCTATGCCTTCTTCCAAAGAAGAAACCCCAAGCGCCGCGGCTCCTGATTTTAACGCGGCCGCCGATAATGCGACGGATCCATGGCCGTAGGCATTGGCTTTCACTACAGCCATAATACTTGCCCGGTTCCGCAGGCATGAACGGACGGCGGCGATATTGCGGCAGAAATTTTTTAAATTGATTTCAGCCCACGTGGGGCGATAGATATGCCCACCTGCCGGCCGGGCGTCAGACGGCAGCGGATGTTTGTTTCGATGAGGTTGCTGGCGAGTGTTGTACAAGGTATAACTATTTATTGATGACTGCTTGCCGGAGCGGCGTTTTCAAACCTGGTGCTGTGGGGCATAAATGTCAGGCGAATCTCGCCGGTCGGGCCGTTGCGTTGTTTGGCAAGTATGAGTGTAGCCTGGTTCTGGAGATCCCTGTCGTCGCGCTTGTAATACCCTTCGCGATAGATGAAGGCCACCACGTCGGCGTCCTGTTCTATGGCGCCGGATTCGCGCAAGTCGGACAACTGCGGCTTGTTTCCTTCGCGCCCTTTTTCCTCGGGTTTACGCGACAACTGCGAAAGCGCGATAACCGGTATTTTAAGATCGCGCGCAAGGCCTTTGAGCGAACGCGATATTTCGGCTATCTCCTGTTGCCGGGATTCGCCGCGGCCGGAACCGCGCATCATCTGTATATAATCTACGACTATCAATGAAAGCTGTTTATCCTGAACGCGCAGTTCGTTGGCAAGCCGGCGCGAGCGCGCCCGCAATTCGAGTATGCTTAAATTCGGGCTGTCGTCAATATATAACGGCGCCTTGTAAAGCTTATCGCCGACGGTTGTCAGCACGGCCCAACTGTTGGCCGGCAGTATCCCGCGCCGTATGGCGTGCGAATCGGCTTTGGCGGCGGAACAGAGCAGGCGCAGCATCAGCGCTTCCTTCGACATTTCAAGCGAAAATACAGCCACCGGTTTCTTTTCCAAAAGCGCCACGTTCTCGGCGATATTGAGCGCAAAGGCGGTTTTACCCATCGAAGGCCGACCTGCTATAATGATAAGTTCCGACGGCTGCAAGCCTGCCGTAGCGTTATCCAGATCAACGAATCCGGTGCGCAGGCCGGGAACGTCGGTTTTATTTATATGCAGTTTTTCGATGTGATCTAAAACGGGATGAACAAGGTCGGAAAGCGGGGTAAAGCCGCGTGTGGCGCCGCGCTGGACTATCTGGTAAAGTATCGCTTCTGCGCGGTCAAGGATTTCTTCGGCGGGCATCTTCTCGTTAAAGGACGACTGTACAATTTCGGTGCCGGCGTTTATAAGCTGTCGCAACACTGATTTTTCGCGCACAAGCGCCGCGTAATGCTCGACGTTTGCCGCGGTCGAAACAAAATTAACAAGCGACGTTATATATGAACCGCCTATATCGGCAAACGATTTATTTTTTTTAAGCTCTTCGGAGACGGTTATCGAATCCGCAACCTGGTTATTTAAATAGAGGTCGCGTATCGCGCGGAAGATATGCCGGTGGGATTCCTTGTAGAAATCATTGTCCGTAAGCAGGTCTACTACTCTGATGACCGCTTCTTTTTCAATAAGCATCGAGCCGAGAACGGCCATCTCGGCTTCAAGCGCCTGCGGGGGAACACGGTCAATCAATTCGGACATAATTTGAGGTGAAAGGCGGCCGGGCAGTTTGACAATCTGGCCGACGGTGTCAGCCAAACCGCCAAACTGCCGCCTATACTATTGTTTGTTTTCTTCTGCAATAACTACTTTTGCGTTTGCCGTTACTTCGGGATGCACCTTTATTTCTATTGTATACGAGCCTACTTCTTTTAACGGTTCCGCCATGAGTATCTGGCGTTTTTCAACATCGAAACCGTTATCTTTCAGCACGCGCATAATATCGGCATTGGTTACGGACCCGAACAGTTTTCCTTCTTCGCCCACCTTGACGGTAATGGCCAGCGATAATTTTTCGATCTGCTCCGCCGTTACCTTCGCCTTTTCAATATTATCCAGGCGGACTTTTTCCAATGTTACTTTTTCTTTTTCCCACCGTTTCAGGTTGGCAGGTGTCGCCTCAAGCGCCATCTGCCTGGGTAAAAGATAGTTACGGGCATAGCCGTCAGCAACGTCTTTTATCTCGCCCTGGCGCCCTATGTTAAGCGTATCGGTACGCAGTATGACTTTCATTATTCCTCCAGCGTAATTAGAAAACTAAACAACCGTAAACGGTAAAAGCGCAAGCATACGGGCGCGTTTAATCGCGTCGCACAGGGAGCGCTGGTGCTTGGCGCAGGTTCCCGTTATACGTCCGGAAAGTATCTTGCCGCGTTCGGTTATAAAACTGCGCAGCAGACTTACGTTCTTGTAATCTATTTCAATTTTGTCCGCGCAAAAACGGCATACCTTGCGTTTCGGGGGGCCGCCGCGCCTGCGCATGCGCATCGGGCCTTTTGCGCCGCCAGACGGGCGCGATCCATGTGATTTTTCAAAAGCCATTATTCCTCCAGGTTTAATTTAAAAGGGTATCTCTTCTTCTTCCGTGTTCGTCGAAGGAGCAGCGGGTGTTCCGCCCTCGGGCGATTCGGCATCGCCTTCCTGCGTAACACGGGCAAGAAACTGAACGCGCCGCGCCACGACTTCTATGGACGTGCGCTTCTGTCCTTCCTTGGTTTCCCATTGGCGGCTTTGAAGCCGGCCTTCAACATGTACGGGAGATCCTTTTTTGAGGCGCTCGCCGCAACGCGTGGCGGCATCGCCCCATACGACGACGGGAATATATGAAACATCATCCTGCCAGGCGCCGGCCGTATCTTTGTAACGGCGATTGACGGCAATATCGAAACGGCACATGGCCTGGCCCTTGCCTGTATAACGAAGCTCGGCATCACGCGTGAGCCGGCCGACAAGAGCTACAGTATTTTGCTCAGGAAGCCGAAGGTTGACTGTGTTCATTTGGTTTTACCTCCCCTTGCGTCGGCGCGGGCGCCACAGGTTCCTGTACCGGCGGGCGGACTACCTTTTTCTTCTCCACCTTGACGGTAAGATAACGTATGACAGGGTCGTTGACGCGGTAAAAATTCTCGAGTGCCGCCACCATATCACCTGTGCCGTTCAATTCAAGATACACGTAATTGCCTTCCTTGAATTTTTTAATCGGATACGCCAGGCGTTTACGTCCCAACTGCTGGACGACCACAACTTTGCCACCGTGGCCGGTTATGGTTTTTTTGGCTTTCTCGACTATTTCTTCCAGTTTTTCGGCGGGTAATTCAGGCGAGCAGATAAACGTACTTTCGTAATTAGACATGATACACCTCCTTTCCGGATTTTCTCTCTTTTATTGAGAGACTTAGCCCTCCATGCGGGTTAACAGCAGGGAGAGCAAAAGATTGTTTCTGAGTATAGCAAAAATTCTCTTACTATTCAAGTTCACGTTCGTTTTATTCAACTCTTATTCCGGCGGGTGGCGAGGGCGGGGTTGTATCGGGCGGAGGGGTGGCCTGATCTGTGTATTCAAGGGCGCCAATGTCGTAGCCGGCGCCACGGGGGCGTGAAACTGCGGAAAAATCATTGGTAACGGCTGCAATGGACGCGCCGTGGTCTATGGCCGGGGAATTTGGTTGAAGGCTGAAATTTTCTGAAGCGGTATCGGTAAACAACGGATTTGAGTTTAACGCATCCGAATCCCACGATGGCAACGCAAGTGTGGGATTGCTTGTGCTGTACCACAGATTATTGCTGTATGTGTTTGGTGCCCTTTCCTTACTGGATGGGGTGTATTGATAACCGCGGGTATCAACGAAAATATTGTTTACCAGCTCCGCGGTGCCGTCGAAATTATTGACGCTGCCGGGCTCGTACCAGATAACGAAAACATCATTCGCGGTATTAGACGAATCGCCATAGCCGTAAATCGTGTTGTTATATATTTTCACGTTCATATAATTGCGCTGCCCATAAAGCATGATGCCGTGGCCGAACGTAGCGACCGGAGAATATAAACCGGGCGAAACTATTACGTTATTATATACCTCGATCGTTCCGCGGAAACCCAGAGCGTTTAATGCGCAATTTTGGGTGCCAATGTTTATACCGGCGCCAACCTGATTTTTTATGTAATTATGGTGTACCTTGAACGTACCGGAGAACTCGCCGCATTCATTTTCGTCATATATATGTATGCCGAACCTGGCGCCGTTATTCTCAAGCCTGTTCCAGCCCACTTCCGGCGCAACGGCGGTAAAGTTATTGCGCAGGCTGAAATAAGTTGCATGTTCCTTGTTCGACGTGGATTGCCCGCCGTAATCGTGAATGTAGTTCCCGAATATCTTGAGATTGTTGGCGCTGTTGGTGCCTCTTGCATTGTATTCGCCGGCTGTACAACCTATGGCCCCTGCCTGGCCGTTGGCCTCGATACCGTCGGGCTGGGTGTGTTCGCAACCTATGGTGCGGCCATTCGCAGAGCTGCCTATTGTTCCCAAATAGGCTTTAACCTTTAATTTTGAAAATACCCACCAGTCATTCTGCGTATAGTAGTTCGATATGCCGGAATTGGTTTCACTGTTTACGGTAAACCTGGCATCCGGGTAGGCGACGAGCGCTATATGGTTGTTCGCTGAACCATCTATTTGTGCCGATGCGCCGTACTGGATTCTGCCGTTATACTGCATTGTGCTTGCAACATAAATAATATCGCCCGCGCCTGCGGTATTGCCGCGAACGGCATAAGTAACGGTCGCCCATGGCGATGGCCATGATCCCGCGCCGGAATCTGCGCCGCCGGTTTTTACAAATCTGATTGTGCCGGTTGACCTTGCGTAGAAATCCAGCTCATTCGATGTTTTGCCGTCAACCGTAACGAATATTTTGCCCGCGCCGTCAGCCGCGGCCGAGGGAATTGAGAAAGCAATCTCCTGAATTTTGTGCGTGGCATATAAATCAGCGGGGCCGCCGGGCAACGCGCCATCGGCATTTTTCCAGTAATACACATGGGCTGCTTCTACCGATACAGAGTTTGAATCCCTGAAATAAATTTTTGAGCCGACCTGCGAGTTTCCCAGGTTAACGCCCCAAACCGTCACAATCGCCCCCTCTCCAAGGCCGTCGCCCAGCCCGGATTTGGGGCCGTTGACAATATCAGAAAAATACAGAACCGGAGCTTCAGCGGCCATCGCATTGCCTGCCCCGGCGATAAACATTGCGCTTGCAAAAATTACCAAACAGATAATTATATGTATTGTTTTCATTTATTACTCTACCACAAGTTCACCAGGAACTTGCGGAGAATTGGGGACGTTGTAAACTTATAAACTTTTGACGCTTAAGTTTATAAGTTTACAACGTCCCCTACTTCTCTGCTTTGAGTCCGCGCGGAGGGTGCGGCGGAGCGGTGTCGGTTGAGCTTTTTAATAATGAAAAATAGGACGGGCCTATGCGGCTGCCGTTGACAATAAAATCGTCAACATAATATGGCGATTCCATTGTCGCTCCCCACTCATACGTAGCGCTGTTATTTCCTCCGAAATCGAACAGATTCCATTTGTCGGACTCGTTTTGAGAGACGAATTCCCGCTTCCAGTTATCCATAACAAGGTACGCCGTGCCATCGGAATCATACATCCAGACATCGGTATAATTATATTTTGTATCGCCTTCCTTTGTGTTTCTAAAATGAAATTCCACACCGACCCATTTGGCCGGCGAAGTGTCGCCGGCAATGTAATAATCTCTATTTGTCCACTCTCCGATTCTGCCCGCACCGTCGGCATCGTTGCTTTCTATCCGGATTCTCACCGCACCGGAATGTGACTTTATATGCGGAATGATATGAAACCTGGAATATACCGCGCCGGTGCCATACTGATCGCATTCCACATCCGCGCACCCCATGTTCAATGTTCCGAATTTCCATGAATCAATATATTGATACGGATCGCCCGGGGTATAATATCCGCAAAGATTCTGGCCGTCGCAATCCCCCGCCGCCCCACCGCAATTTTCATTTGCGGTGATCAGTGTGCCTATGCACGTAGGCCATTCGTTTCTTGGAATTTTAGCCATATGAAAGATATAAACGTCGTCATAACCATTTGACGGGTTATTATTACCCCAATAAGTTCCCAACCTGCTTGGCCCATAATTCAGTCCTCCTATATCAATGCATGCCGATTTTGTCCCGCTCCAGGTATATTGAGAACCGAAACTGCCTATCCAATTCTGCGGGGGAGCAACATCCGTCCAACAGGAATAATAATTCCATATGGAAGGAGAACCGTCTAATTTCTTCGGCATGTCGCTCAAATCAAAAATATTGCCTGCTGCGGGAGACCCCTTCGTTCCTTTCCAATCCTGTAAATCATCAAATGTTTCAACGATATCAAACTGGCTCTCAAGAACTTCCTGCCAGGCCTGCGCGTATGCGCCGGCGGCAATCAAGCCGATGAGGGCAGGTATAAGCAGCAATGCGTGCGTTTTTCTTTTATTCATTGAAAGTATTCATAATCACTTTACACACAGATTTTCAGGTTCATCGGGAGCGGTTACATCCTCACTTGAAACTACATATTCATATGCTCCCATATCGCCGCCATCCGATGCGGCATTGCGGGCCGGCGAGTTTTCCTGAAGGTGAAAATCTGTTGTCGAGACAAACAGGGGGTTATCAGTTATTGTCCCGGTTCCGCAGCTTCTTTGCGTTCCATCGGAATTGGCACACGGGTATATCCCTGAATTGAATATGTCGTTGTAACCATGGTCATTATTTTTGCTTCTAATGCCATAAGCGAAGTTTGCTATTATGTTATCATACGATTCGCCAT
>MGVF01000049.1 GCA_001800355.1 Elusimicrobia bacterium RIFOXYA2_FULL_50_26 | reverse complement strand
TTTTCCGCTATTATCCGCATCGCAACCTGCTGCCATCCCAGCCGGTGGCGCGTATCTTCCTGCGTCTCAAATTTGGAATAAATGGTGTCGGCAAACTGGTATCTGTCCAGGTAATACTTTCCGGCGAAAAATATCACGGCAAATACAGCACCTATAAGAAATATATATTTTATTGATCTCTTTTTATTCAGAAACCAATACAGGATTAAAACAAAAGCAACGGCGGGTATCACCGACCTCTGGGATGCTATAAGTATTGCTATACACATGGCGCCTGAACTTATCGCCCAAAAAATCTTCCACCTGCCCTGTTCCGTCAGAAAAAGAAAAACAGTCAGAATAATGCCGCCCGCCAGTTGATATCCCATGCTGAAATGGCTGAAGGTTAATCCTGTTTTATTTGCCATCTGAATGTAGGCGAGATCAAATCGCTCCATGTGGCCTGAATACACGAATTGGCGTATACTTTGAAAAGGCTCTTCGATAAAAGAACTGGCTATCATCCAAAGAGCAGAGACAACAAGCAACAACGCAGTGTAACGTGTAATGAACCTGGCCTGATTATAACCTGAAATCATTACACCGAATACGATTACATACATCATCAGCCCCTCGCCTGCCGCCACCACGCCGTTGGGCGACGACCGGGCCAGCGAAGAAACTGCCGCTACAATAAAGTAACACATTACGATTAACGGGAAATTTTTAAATCCCGCGGCCAGGCGATCCCTGTTTTGCACTAAAATCAACGAAAACAACGCCATGATAAGAAAATATTTAGGGGACGCTGGCGACCCGGGCAACTTTGGTATCGTGGCTATAAAAATAAATATAAGCAAACACGTAAATACCGTGGTTAATCTGCGAAAAAGAACTTCTACCGGCCTTTCCATGCGCAAAATCCTATTTTATATTTTTTCCGGCAAACTCAGCCCAGATCTCACCGAATTTTATTTCCACGTGCTTTAATTCCATCCCCGTAACTGCGACTTCGGACAGCAAACCTTCCATCGTATATTCTATGAAGTGGTCCTTATCCAGGCGGCTGTCAATGCCCAATTCGTTTTTCATGGCAACATGCCAGTGCCGGTGCTCCAAAGGAACCCTTATAAGCAGCGCTTGGGGAGTTGTTTTGTCAACAAGGTTGCGCAGGAAAACCGTCCTGTGTTCGATATGCTCCAATACATTTGAAAGGACAATAATATCATAATGCCCGGGCGCAAGTTCTGCGGCATCGCCAAGGATAAAATTCACCCCGGAGTTGCACCCTGCTTTTTTTGCGCATTCTATGTTGTTTTTGTCCCTGTCAATTGCCGACACCGTAGCGCCCGTGGCCTGCGCAATATGGCAGGCCACCACACCGTTGCCACAACCTATGTCCAGCACCGAATCGGTTGCCTGTATTCGTTTAATAAAAAAATCATGATAGCCTGTAAGCCTGTGTTTCGGGTGCGCGCAATTTTTTTCGCCCAGCTGCGCGATATAATCAATGGAATCCTCTACCAAGCCGTGTACGGCAAAAAGCAATCGTAAAACAAAAGGAACGCCGAATACATTTGCGCACAGGGCAAACGGCAGTTCCTTGAGAATTCTTTTTCTTCCCAGACCTTTAATTATAATCATTGAGTATCTTTTCGAACAGTTGTTCGTGCCTCTTCTTCCACAACCGTTCATCGAAGTGTGTTATGCAACGCGACCGCGCATCGGCGCTCATGGCAGGATAACGGCTTATCACGTTCAGCAGCGCATCTTTCACTTTTTCAGGCGGCGGGTACTTAAAATTTTCCCAGCTCTTTTCAACAGCCACGCCTATGCCGGCGCTACCTGTCAGTTCCGGTGTGCCGCCACAGTCAAGATGTACAACCGGCAATCCGCAGGCCATCGCCTCAAGCACCGCGCTCGGGCATGAATCATTAAATTGCGTATTAATATATATGTCACCCATGTTATATACCCGCGGGGCGTCGGAATAATGGAACATGGGAAGAATGGCTACGCGCTCTCCGGCAGCGGCATCCCTTATAATCTTTTGAACTGTCTTTTCCAGTGGCGCATAAATAAATCCGGCGATGATAAGCTTCGCCCGGGGATATTCCCGACTTAATGCCACGAACGATTCCAAAAGCAGGCGAAGCCGCTCTATCTTAGTTTCCGAATAAAAATTACCGGTCGACAATAATACCGGTTCATTGCTATTCCACGGCCTGTTACGCGCAGGAAAAAAAACACCGGTATCAACGGGATTATACAGTATTTCACTTCCGCACAAAGGTTTTCCCAGATACTGCTTCGCGCTTTCCCTGCAAAAATCGCTCTGGAACAGTATATAATCCGCAAGCCTGTATTGCCCGGACAAATGCTTTTCGTTTGCTTCCCGGTAGCGCGGGCCGTACCATCCCGGGTAATAAACACCGTTTTGATTAAGTATAATCTTCGCTCCCTTTTTCTTTTGGCGTTGGCAGTACCACAAGGGCACCGTGCCGCTGCATACATACAGAATATTTGCGCCGCGGTAAGCATTGCCGAATAATTTTTTTAATTTCCGTATTTTCAGCGAAGCGGCCGTAACCTTGCGTCCCGTAAATCCAAAAAATACGCGTGGCCTGGCTCCGCGCAAGGCCGCACTTTTATAACCTGCGGATAAACCAAAATATAATACTGTTTCAAATATTGAACGCAACTTTCCTGCAATTCGCAGCGCCAACATGCTCATTATTATAGCACCATACCGTCGAAAAATTGTCCCCATAATGGAACAAGCCGGCTATAACTGTTTTCCTGGGCCGTAGCGCGGGCATTTTTCAGTACCCCGCCCAGCGAGGAATAATTTTCAATCACGTAGGAGGCCCAGCCGGCAAGCCCGTCAATATCTTCCACGTCCACCATCCAGCCGTTTTCCTTATGCTTAACCAGTTCCATCGCCTGGCCTACCCGCGTAGTAATAAGCGGCACGTCGCTGGCCATGCATTCAAGCACCGCTTTAGGCCCGCCTTCCTGCCGCGATGTTACCATGTAAAGATCTATTGCATGATACAATTGTCCGATGTGCGAATAATCGGCGACAAAAACATGCTTAAACGGAATTCCCGCTTCCGCCAGGCCGCGTTTGACGTAACCCCGCGAGGGGCCGGAAAGCAACACGAATAGATTGTCATGTTTACTTTTAAGTTTCTTAACGGCTTCAAGAAAAATATCCGGGCCTTTAATCAGTTTGGGAGTAAGCCCTTCGCCCCACCCGTTACCATCCTTCTGAAAATACCCGATAACCGTGGAAGAATCCGGGATGGAATATTTTGCCCTGGCCTTCCGCCGGCTTTCGGAAGTCGCCGGCGTAAAATATGAGAGGTTAATGCCTATAGGTATAAGATGAACTTTGCTTTCGTCAATACCGGTGGAGAGGACAATATCTTTCATCTCTTTATGCGTTACCTGAACTTTCGAAATCATGCCGTGGTATTTAGAGAGAGCGCCCAGGTTAATTTCGAATTCGGGTTCGTCCTTCGTCGGTTTACCATGAAAATAGGAGATACCTATGCGGTTGCCCGCAGCTGCAAACCCGGCAATGCGGGGCAGATCAAAATGAGAAGTAAAAAATATGTTTTGACGAAAAATACCGCGGAAGGTATGGCGCAAACGCGCATTTATCCCGAGGTCTGCCGCAATCTTTTGCAGTTCCATAGCCTCGCAACGCAACACCCAGTTTGCATTATCGTCAATAATAAAAAGGCGGGAATACCCCGCGTTGAAAAAGCTATCAAACGTATTTTTAACAATGGAACCTATTTGATCAATCATAAACTATATTTACGGCATCCGATTACGAATGGCACGCTTAACACCGGCAACTACATCCGCGAGTTTCATGCCTGCGCCGGTTTTTAAAATAACCGTTTGCGCGTATGCCATTTTTAAAAAACATTGGCTGCGCGTATGGTTTGATTTTTTGCGCACCACTGCAAGGCCGCCGGGAACATTATCGTCCATTTCCCAGGAATACCCGAACATATCGCACATGTTCCGGCATTGAACCCACGCTTTAGAGGCGCGTTCAAGAACATCATGGAATAGAATGTACCCCTGCGGCGACAGTAACTGCCTTTTTATTATGGTAAGGAATTCTCTGGGGTAAAGCGGTTTATAATGGTCAACCAGGATAAGATCGAACTGTCCCGCGTCAAGTTTTTTCAAAAAAACATGCGCATCGCCCTTGTTAAATTTGTATTTCCCCGAAGCAATATTGTTTTTCCGGAGAAACCCTTCTATGACGTTTCCGTCAACGGAATTTGCATATTCTCCGCTGTCTATGCCAGTATAGCCGAACGTACCGTCGCCGTGCAGCGCATAAATGACGGGTACGGCAAACCCGCCGGCCTGGTAACCTATCTCAAGGACTCTTTTGCTCTGCAACGGCGCAAGCAGCCGCACGGCACACTCTTCCAGATGCGGATGTTCGCCGCCTATATGCCACCGGCCGGCTTCATATCCGAGAGAAACATAATAATCGCTCAATGCTTTCATTTCTTTTTCGTACATACCAATCCCTGTATTACACGTAAATATTCCCAGCACATCATATCTCCCGACGGCATCAAATCAAGCGCTTTACGGCGGAGTTCTTCATAGTTTTCCATTGCGGCATTTACCGCAGCTGGCAGATCTCCGTCAAATGAGATCCCGTAACGCCGGGCAGCCTCAACAATGCCGCCGCCGTCCCTGTGATAAATTACCGGCAGGCCGCATTGCGCCCCCTCGACATGATGCATACCGGCCGGCTCCCATTTTGAAGCAGTTATGTATGCATGGCACTGCCGCAACAGGTGCGCAAGTCGGCGGCCGTATGTCGGAGGCGAGGTAACCGCTTTTTTCCATTTCAGCTCAGCCGGCCAGCGGCCGATAACAAAAAACTCAACACCCGGCAGGCTTCCACCGGCGATAACTTCGTCCAGTTGCCGGTAGTCCTCAAAGCCTTTCATCCGGTTGTCAGACCAGTGATGCGTAACTATGCGAAACATCTCGCCCCGGCGATATACGCGCCCGCCGAGGGGATTGAATATTTTTGTGTCTGCGCCGTTATAAATAACCGCATGTGGTTTTTTGGCATCAAACCATTTTTCCGCATGATAATGCAGCAGCCAATCTGAAATGAATACCGTAAAATCAGCAATGCCATTGGCGCTTTTCAATATCGCATCAACGTGGCTGGTTCCCTTTCGCAAATCACATTCATTTACGCGGTGAATGCACGGAGTTTCGGGATAGCGGGATTTATAGTTCTCTATGTCTTCAACACCGAAGGAAACCAACCCTTCCGGCCGCGGATCTGCCATGATAATGCAATCGAGAGGAGCATTGAGGTTATAACAAACTTCGTAACCACGGGACCCGAGAAAAGAAGCGATCTGGGACGCCCACTGATTGCCGCCGCCCCACGGGCGGTTTGCGGGACGCATATTTAACGCTATTCGCGCATTTTTAGAAAAACCGAATAAACCCATAAATTTTACTCCCTGCATACGGTACACGGAAATCCGAGACTGGCAAAATCATTTTCCATAAGCGAATCCACCATTTTTTCCCTGGATGGAGATTGCCATGCATCCCGGATGATTTGAGTGCTTAAATCGCCATACACCAGGTCCGCATTGGCATCCATGCAACAAATATATGTTTTACCCGAAGGCGCTACGTATATGTTTTTGCCTATGCGCGGCAACATGCCACACGGCGTTTTTTTTGCCGTCATGCGGCGCGCATCCATCGCCCATTGCGCTATCGGGGTAAAAGAAACCGTATCATGCGGCGACAGGTAACCCTTCCAAGCTGCCGCCGCCTCTTTTGAATCGTCTTTAAATTTCGCGGCCTGCGGCAGGCCCATGGTTTTAAGGTAACGGTTAGCGGAAATAATCTGAACATGTACTTTAGTCGTAAAACCTCCGCTGTTGCGCCTTTGTAAAAAATGCCTGATGTTTTCCGTAACGCGCGCAAAATCAAGGCCCTTAACATACGTATATGTTTCCGCGGTTGCGCCGTCATAATTAAAATGAATTTCATTTACTCCGTTGTTTAATATAACCTCGGCCGTTTCAGGTGATAAGCGCTCCATATTGCTAAAAAGTATTATCCTGTTTTTGGGAAATAAAGAACGGGTAAATACTATCATCTTATTAAAATCCGGATTTAGAAGCGGTTCCCCGTTTTCGCCAAATATGAAAGTACCCTCGAACGAATCGTTTTTTGCATTTTCGATTATTTTGCGAAACAACTCGTATGCCATGAATTTAGGCGTTATCCTTTTCCCGCGTTCGGGCGGGCAGAATATGCATTTTGCCTGGCAGGCTGCGGAAACTGAAAGACAGATGTTTACAGGATAGTCCCTGTGCGCACGAGGCAGGCCGCCTACCAGGGACGATACGGCATCAACCGCTTTTTGCCAACTGTAGCGGCCGGCTGATTCCCTGGCGTTATCCGCCATCTTTTTTCTTTCATCGTCATGCGCAAGAAGAAACGCGATATTTTGCGAAAGGCCGTTAATATCGCCGGCATCGCTTAATAAACCGTTATAACCATGCTGCACGGGGCTTGTAATCTGCCGGGACGTTATCACCGGAACTCCCATGGAAAGCGCTTCCAGTATGGCGCTGGGATTAAAATCTTTCCTTGAAGGCAATATAAATATTTTTGCGCGGCTCAACAACCTGAATTTATCAAAGAAATGGAGCGCGCCGCGATATTCAATTTCCGGAAATCCTTTTATGGCAGCCGCCAATTTTTCCTGCAATTCAGGCGCGCCGGCGCCTATGATAACCAGCTTTGCTTTTACGGGCAACCGTTTCCACGCATCTACAAGCTCAAACACGCATTTATTGTATGTAATAGCGCCGCAATATACCGCGTCAATATCTTTTTGTTGCGACGCACACTCGTCTTCGATAAATTTGTAAGAAAGAATGCCCTTGGGCATCAGCAGGGTTTCATGCCCGGCAACCCGGCAGGCGTTTTCCCCGGCCTCATCGCCCGGCTGGACCAGAAGGCCGATGGCGCGGTATTGCTCGTACGGATCACGAACCATCGAGTAGAGCATTATTATTTTTTCGCATAAATATTTCATTGCCCGTTCAAAGACCGATGGTTGCCGGTATAATAACCCTGTGTTTTCAGATTGAGCGTATACCGCGTTTTTCACGGAAGGCAGCTGGCAGGTTAACGCGATGCATTTCTTTTTGATGCCCGGGATCAACAACCCGGGGTCGGGCCGTATCTGCTTGAATATCACAAGCGACGGACGGGCGCGCAGGTATTCCATAATCCATGCAATCGTCAGCCGGACTGACATGTAATCTCCGGAGCGCCTGTTAAGAACAAACGGAGCGTACTTGAGTTTAACGCCCCCGGCCAGCGCGACCGCGTCAATATTGGCGCGCACATCCTTCTCAAATTTTCCTATTGACGGGCTTAAAAGCGTTACCTCCGCGCCGGCACGGGCAAGTGCGATGGAAAGTTCATAGCCGTCTCTCCATTCCCCGCTATACTGGGGGCCATCCCCGTCGCCGGAAGGCACCATCATGTTAACGATTAAAATTTTTATGGGCGGCATAGATTGTCCGTATTGTTTTATATTGTCCCGGATAGACCCTTGTAACGCCTTAGCCAGAAACGCCGGTCTTCCACGGTAAGAATAATAACCGTTATCGCAGTAAGCGTCGCAATTATGGTTATAAATCCAAACATAATTAACGTCTGCCAACTGGCGGCCTGAACGCGCGGAGCAAGAAATATCATTGCCATTCCGGCTAAGGCCAGGGCGGCGCAAACCCGATTCTTTTTAAAAGGCGCTTCGGGCATCCTCTTTTTAAGCACCCATGAAAGATAAAACAGGAAAACCGCCTCGCCAGCCGTCATTGCGCTCACAGCGCCAGCGATTCCGAACAAATACGTTCCTGCCCACATAAGAAAAAATACGGCAAGATTTTTTATGCTTGCGGAAACGTTTTCCTGCTTTATAAGCAGCAATGAACCCATGAAGCCGCGATTTACGGAAACCAGCAACTTAAGTGAAAAAAACGCCACGAGAAGCGCAGTAACTGCATTGCCCGCGAATTTATCAGCACCCACCCACCTGCTTACAAAAGAGGCATTCCAAAAATATACCAGAACGGAAATGGAAATAGCCGCGACAATGGCTGTTTTGATAATATGAGCGCGCAGTTGCGATAACAGTTCGTTATCTTTTCGGCCCGCGACATCGGCGAGCCCCGGGTTGACCGAAGAAAAAATTTGCCCGGTTATCTCAAAAAACATCCTGGCCAACGTTCTTGTCAATGAGTACAGCGCCGTAGCCGGTGCGCCAAGTATGCCGCCTATAATCAGAGTTTCGGAATTCTGTCCCAGCGTCATCGTTATGGAGTCGGAAGTGAAATAAGCGCTCCTTTTCAATAATAAGCGCGCTTCCGCGGCGCTCGGCCTTTCAATGCCGAACCACGGAATTCTTTTCATCGCGATATATAACCTTATGCCGCTGGAAACAAGGCCGGCGACAAAAGCATTTAGCGCAAGGCCGACAATGCCCCAGCCTGCGAGCACCACAACAATATTTAACAATCCAAAAAAAATTGTTACGAAGGTGTTTACACCCATGGCGGCATAATCAAGGTTCATCGCCCGTAGCACCGAAGCCGGTATCGAAGTAATATTCCTCAACGCCGCGTCTATCGTCATTATGGCTATAGCGCCGGTTACCATGCCTTGCAGCGTTGGGCTGACTTTAAATATTTGGGGAAAAAATCTTGCGGCTAGAAACCCGCTTATCGCAAACAGCGGAAGCGCGCCTATGGCTATGATTAACGCTGCGCCTACCTGTCGGCGCTTCATTCCATCGTCGGGCGAATGTTGCTCGGTGGCAAGCGTCAATTTCAGCACCCGCGTGGGGCAAACGTCTACTAATGAAATATATCCGAAAAGCTGGCCAAGCATTACCCAGATGCCATATTGCTCAAGCCCAAGCGCCACGACTATGACCGGCGTTACCACCAGGCCTACGAATAAATTCCCGCCGTAGTTAAAAAACGAGGCGGCGCCCGTTAATAATGCCTTTCCCGTGCGGTTCAATGGGCGCCTTTTATCAGTCGGCATGGAATTCCTGCAATTTCTTACGCAGTAAATTCTGTCTCTGCGCAACAGCGCCCTGCGCACTGATAATATTTTTTTCAAGCAGGTAATTGCTTACGAGTAATCCGGCGAGGCGGTTGCCGTTAATATTCCAGTGCCCGTCGTATGCCCAATATAAATCCTTGTCCGGGTCAAGAGCCTGCCGCGCATTCTGGTTTGCATACTTTCGAAATTCCGGCGCAAGGTCATAATATTCAATATTCTCTTTTTTGAGAAAACTTTTAAGTTTCTTATCGGAATATTCCCACTCATCGTTACGCCTCGGCGTCTGGAAACCGTATACCTGCTCCCGCGGCGGGATAAGAACAACGAGCAGGCGGCAATTATACCGTTTGCTTAACGCTTTTATTTTTTTAATGTTATCAAGATGCT
>MGVF01000048.1 GCA_001800355.1 Elusimicrobia bacterium RIFOXYA2_FULL_50_26 | reverse complement strand
TTTTCGCCATACCGGGATTCCTTGTTTTTATTCCATGGCTTATAAAGAATATTGTATTTCTTAAAAATCCCGTTGCGCCGTTTTTTACCAACCTGTTCGCCGGGTCTGTAATTGCGGCGGCGCCGGCCGCAGGTTATATAAGCCACGTTCAAAACCACGGTATATCAATAACGGGTATCCGGGAACTGATTTTTTTGCCCTGGCAGCTTACGGCCTACGGTTTTCGCTTCGGAGGGGCTTTCGACATAACGGGCGCATTGTTCCTTCTGTTTATTCCATGCTTGTTTTTACCCCGTCAAATTAGTAAAATGAATCCTCGTAACAACACAAAATTGATCGCGTTCTTTACCATCGGTTATTTTGCCGTATGGCTTATGACGGGAAAGGTAATGCGTTTCCTGTTGCCTGTTATTCCGTTTTTGTGCCTGCTTTCGGCCGGCGGCCTTCTGCGGCTTACCGCTCAACGGTTCATGCGCGCCTTCGCTTACGCGTTGTTGATCATAATGATGGCTCACAACCTGTTGATATACCACTGGACAATGGCTGCGCCCGACCCTTACACCGTTGTGCTTGGCAACGAAACGAGGGACAGCTACCTTTCAAAGAAACTTAATTACTATAACGCGTTAAACAAATGCGTAAACGGACTGGGCGCTCCCGCCAAAATACTGTTTGTAGGCGAGACACGGCGTTATTATTGCAACGCAAACGCGCTGGTGCCTTCGGTATTCGACGAACACCCTTTGCAAACGTGGGCAAACAACGCCGCCACGCCGCGGCAACTGGCCGCAACGCTTAATAACCAACGCATCACGCACGTGTTTATCAATCGCTTTGAATATAACCGGCTTTCGTTTGAAGAGCGTTTCACCGCCCGCGGAAAAGAAAACTGGGAAACATTGCTGGTACATAACGGCCGTCAGTTATTCGAGGATAAGCATTGCAGGGTATATGAACTCATTTATTAAAAACACGCCCCTTTTGTACGTTATTACCATAGGCATCTCGTTTGCCATATCTCTCATTTTTACGCCGCTGTTCCGCGCCATTGCGCTGAGATTCCAGATACTCGACCACCCGTATTCCGACATTAAAACTCACAGGCTGCCGACGCCATACCTAGGAGGAGCGGCCATCTGGCTGGGCTGGGCCGCGAGCCTTTTCATTATCCGTTTTTTCACGCATTTCCCGAGTGGCACGCTGAGAAGCCTGCGCGGCATTTTATGGGGCAGCGCGATTATTCTTGCCCTGGGACTTGTTGACGACATCCTGCCCAAGGGGCTTGGATTTAAAAAGAAGTTCATCATACAGGCGATTGCCGCCGCAAGCCTTTTTGCCTTCGACATCCGCATTCATTTCATCAGCCCGTATTTCATGGCTATCGCATTCAGCATTATCTGGGTCGTCGGCATTACGAACGCGTTCAATATCATTGACATAATGGACGGCCTTTCCTCAGGCATAGCCGTGATAGCAAGCCTTGCGTTTCTTTTCATCGCCATGCCAAGCGAACAGATTTATGTCAATTTTTCAGCCGCGGCGCTGGCGGGCGGGGCGCTGGGTTTTCTGCCATATAATCTTTCAAAATCGAAAAAGATTTTCATGGGCGATACCGGCAGCCTTACCATCGGCTTCATACTGGCATCCGTCGCCATGGGAACATCTTATACAAAGGCAAACGAAATAGGATTGTTCTCGCCGTTACTGATACTTGCGGTGCCGCTATACGATACCGCGCTGGTAATGTTCATGCGCTGGAAAAAAGGCCAGTCGCCGTTCCTGGGCAGCAAAGACCATTTCGCCCTGCGCCTGGAAATGATGGGACTTTCACGCAAACGCATACTGGTAATTACGTATATTTTCAGCGCCGCAATATCGCTGAGCGCGTTTTTTGTAACAAGGTTGCCCCTGCTATGGGCGGCCGCGCTTTTCACCGGCATAATCGCAATTGCCATTATCATAAGCCGCCACCTGGGCAAAGTAAAAATAGAATAATCATGTCTTCAACCATAGTTATCGGGGCCGGGATAAGCGGCCTTTCATTTGCGCATTTTTCCAAAAAGCCATGCATTGTCCTGGAAAAGGAAGAGACAGCCGGCGGGCTATGCCGCTCCGTCATTCAAAACGGGTTCACATTCGACGCAAGCGGCCACTTTCTTCACCTGCATCACGGCTGGACAGAGCGCCTTGTCCGCAAGCTGCTTGACGATAATCTTGCCGCGATCCGGCGCAACTCCGCAATTTTTACGAATCGAACGTTCGTGCCTTACCCGTTCCAGGCAAACCTCTATCACCTTCCAACAAAAATAAAAAAAGAATGCCTGCTTTCGTTTATAGAACGGCCTTCGCCGGTGAACGCGGACGCAAATTTCCTGCAATGGTCGCACGCCACGTTCGGAAGCGGCATAACCCGCCATTTCATGCAGCCGTACAACGAGAAACTATGGACCGTCAGCGCCCGCCGGCTTACCGCGGACTGGACCGCGCCCTTCGTGCCGAAACCCTCGCTTGCGGATTTGATAGAAGGCGCGCTGACGGACCGCACAAAGCAGTTCGGCTACAATACGCGGTTTTTTTATCCCGCGCACGGCGGCATACAAGCTCTTGTAAATGCGCTTGGCCGTAAAAAAAATATACGTTACAACACGAACGTGCGCGCAATAAACATAAAAAATAAATACGTTGAAACCAACGCGGGCGATCGCCTTCATTTCGATACGCTGGTTTCCACGCAACCACTTTACCAATTGCTTGATTCGATTAACGGCCTGCCGGCCGCCATAACAACGGCGCGGGAAAAACTTGACTGGAACTCCGTAACCTGCATAAACCTCGGCGTACGCCGCGCAACGCGCGCACCCGTCGCCGGCGGCAGGCACTGGGTCTATTTCCCGGAAAAAGAATACCCTTTTTACCGCGCAGGCGTCTACTCCAACATACTGCCGTCGCTTGCGCCCCGCGGCTGCGCCTCGTTTTACATAGAGACAAGCCGCAGGCCCGGCAAACGCGCCTCACTCGAAGAGCTTTATGAGCGCGCCCGCAAAGGGCTGCTTAAATGCGGCTTTCTCGGCGCGGCAGACCGCATAGAAACCATCCAGTTTGCCGATATCCCCTGCGCCTACGTTATATACGACAAACACCGCGCCGCGGCCGTCGAAACCATACAGAAGTTCCTTGCCGCGCACAACATACATTCCATAGGCCGCTACGGCGCCTGGAAATACTCCTTCATGGAAGAGTCCATCACCAACGCCGCCACGCTGGCTGATAGAGAAGGACAGGATGAGGGGGAAATCGTCGGAATATTGAACAACCCCTCACCTTAATCCTCTCCCAGGAGGGGAGAGGAAACTGACAAGGTAACAATGAAAAAAATAAAGGTTTGTCATATTATTACTATGCTGGAGCTGGGTGGCGCGCAACAGAATACGCTTTATACTTTGAGCCACCTGAACCGTGAGAAGTTCGCGCCTGTGCTTATAACCGGCAAGGGGGGGATACTGGACAGTGAGGCGGCCGCCATGCCGGGTGTTGAAACACATTTTATCCGCCATCTCATACGCCCCACATGCCCGTTGCGCGATATCGCCGGCTTTTTCACAATCCTGTGGCTTCTTATAAAAATCAGGCCGGACATAGTGCATACCCATTCTTCAAAAGCCGGCATATTAGGCCGCTGGGCTGCGTATTTTGCCGGCGTACCGTTCATAGTCCACACGTTTCACGGCTTCGGCTTCCACGATTTCCAGTGGGCGCCCGTAAAATACCTATATATATGTATAGAATGGCTGACTGCAAAAATCAGCGGCGCCCTGATAGTGGTCTCAACCGACAACATAGTTAAAGCGCTCCGCCATGGCGTAGGCCGGCGCGAGCAATACTGCGTTATAAGAAGCGGCATTGACGTTGAAAAATATAAAAAGAAGGCGGGCAACCGTGCCGAAAAAAGAAAAGAGCTTGGAATCCCGGCGGATAAAAAACTAATTGCCACGATAGGACCGTTCAAACCCCAGAAAAATCTTGAGGATTTCATAGCAGTGGCGGAGATGGTTAATGCGCGCCGCCCGGATACGGCCTTTCTTATTATCGGAGACGGCGCCGGGCGCCCCCGGCTTGAGCTGCTTATCGGAAGCATGGAGCGGCCAGGCACGGTAAAGCTGCCGGGCTGGAGACGGGATGTTAGCGAAATACTTGCAGCCACCGATATATTTGCCATGACCTCGCTATGGGAAGGGCTGCCGCGCTCCATCCTCGAAGCCATGAGCGCAGGCCTGCCGGTTGTCGCCAACGCGGTTGACGGGGTGCGGGAAATAGTAAAAGACGGCGAAACCGGGTTTCTCATAACACCGCGCGATACAAAAGCCATGGCCGAAAAACTTATTGAATTGGCAACAAATACGGAACGCGCAACCGCCATGGGCGAGAAAGGCCGCCTGCAAATAAGCCGCGAGTTCGACATAGCATTCATGGTGGAGCAGCAGGAACGCCTCTATTTGACAAAAACCCCAATTTGAAGTAAAATTGTGCTTTATTTAATAATGGAGAAATATTTATGAATACACATAAAGTAACGCTTATACCCGGGGATGGAACGGGGCCTGAGATATGCGATGTTACGGTTAAGGTTATCGAAGCAACCGGCGTAAAAATAGCATGGGAAACGGCGGATGCCGGCGCGGACGCGATGGGAAAATACAACACGCCCCTGCCGGACTCAACGCTGGATTCCATCCGCAAAAACAAGGTTGCGCTAAAAGGGCCGATAACCACGCCTATCGGCACGGGCTTCCGCTCCGTCAACGTAGCCATTCGCAGGGAGTTGGACCTCTATAGCTGCCTGCGGCCATGCAAAACTTATGCGGGCATTAAATCTAAATACGATAACATAGACTTGGTGATCGTGCGTGAAAACACGGAAGACCTCTATGCCGGCGTTGAGTTTTCACCCGACAGCGCCGAAGCGGAGCAGATTATAGCGCTTTCCAAAAACAAAATACGCCCGCACTCGGCTATCTCCATAAAACCTATATCAAAGGAAGGCACGGAACGCATAGTGCGCTTCGCATTCGAGTATGCCGTAAAAAATAACCGCAAAAATGTAACCGCTGTTACCAAGGCTAACATTATGAAGTTCACGGACGGCCTTTTCTTAGATACCGCCCGCGCGGTGGCAAAAGAATACGAAGGAAAGATTGCCTACCAGGAACGGCTTATAGACAACATGTGCATGCAGCTTGTCCAGAAACCGGAAACCTATGACGTTATGGTGCTGCCCAACCTTTACGGCGACATTATCTCCGACCTCTGCGCGGGGCTTGTAGGCGGCCTCGGGGTTGCACCGGGCGCGAATTTCGGAAAGGACTACGCGGTATTCGAAGCAGTACATGGCTCGGCTCCGAAATACAAGGGCTTAAACAAGGTAAACCCCATCGCCCTGATACTGTCCGGAGTTCTGATGCTTGATTATTTAGGCGAAAAAGAAGCCGCACAAAGGCTTGAGCGCGCCGTTGCAACAGTAATAAAGGAAGGCAAACAGGTTACGTACGACCTCGGCGGCACCGCCGGAACACGCGAAACAGGACAGGCGATAATCAATAAATTGTAGGGAGTAATCAATAATGGAACAAACGTGCCTTATCGTCAAACCGGACGGGGTTGGAAAGAAAAAAGCGGGGGAAATCATCAGGCGTTTTGAAAACGAGGGTTTTACGCTCCGCGGCCTGAAAATGCTAAAACCCACGACAGCTCAAATAGAAGGTTTTTATGAAGTGCATAAGGGAAAACCGTTTTTCGGGCCGTTTATGAGTTTCATGATGTCCGGCCCGATCGTGGTATGCGTTTTTGGCGCCGACAATGCCGTCGCGCGCGTGCGCGAGATCATAGGCGCAACCAATTCCGCGGAAGCAAAACCCGGTACGCTGCGCAACATGTTCGGCACCGACAACCGCCGCAATCTTGTACACGCATCCGATTCGCCGGAAAACGCCCTGCGCGAAATACAGTACTTTTTCGCGGAAAATGAAGTTCTCTCTTACGACCCCGACGCCTGGCAAAACGCATAAAATAAACAATAAAGGTGTCTCTTTAGCGTTTTGAAGTTGTCGTCGTCATTGCGAGCCCAAAGGGCGCGGCAATCTCGCTTTTCATCACAAGCAACGTCAAGATTGCTTCGCTTCGCTCGCAATGACCTCAAACTGCTAAAGAGACACCAATAAAATAAAGGTAAAACATGAAAGTTCTTGTATTGAATTCTGGCTCATCTTCGGTAAAATACACATTCTTCAGCATGGACGGGGAAAAAAAGCTTGCGCGCGGCATTATAGAGTGCATCGGCCTGCCTGAGGCTTATTTCAAGCACCAGAGCGCGGGCGAAGAGGAAGTAAAGGAGCAGTGCAAGGTATCCAATCACCTTGAGGCCATAGACATAATCATTAAAAACCTTATAGATCCCAGGCACAAGATTATCAACGATTTAAGCGAGATTGACGCCGTAGGCCACCGCATCGTCCACGGGGGAGAAAAATTCTCGAAATCCGTCATGATAAACGAGGAAGTGTTGCAGGACATACGCAACTGCTTCGTGCTTGCCCCGCTTCACAACCCGCACAATTACACCGGCATAGAAGCCTGCGAGAAACTGCTTGCCGGCGTGCCGCAAATCGCGGTATTCGACACGGCGTTCCACCACACGATACCGGATTATTCATACTTCTACGCGCTGCCCTACTCGCTCTACCAGAAATACAACATACGGCGCTACGGGTTCCACGGCACGTCGCACCACTACGTGGCGCAACGCGCGGCGCAACTGCTCAATAAGCCGCCGGACCAGGTCAATCTTATCACCTGCCACCTCGGCAACGGGTGCAGCATCACTGCCATCCGCAACGGTATTTCTGTTGACACTTCGATGGGCTTTACCCCGCTTGAGGGACTGGTAATGGGTACCCGCTGCGGCGACATTGACCCCGCGATAATCATTCATCTGTTAAATCTTGAGAAAATATCGGCCGACGACCTTAATACGTTGCTCCAGAAGAAAAGCGGGCTACTGGGGATCTCCGGGCTTACCAGCGATATGCGCACGATTCTTAAATCAGCGGCCAGCGGCTCTGACCGCGCGCGCCTTGCGCTGGATGTTTTCTGTTACAGGGTGAAGAAATACATATCGTCCTATTTCGGCGTGCTTAACGGAGCGGATGCAATAGTATTCACGGCCGGTATCGGTGAAAACTCGCCAACGATAAGGGAACGCTCCTGCCATGGGCTTGAAAACCTGGGTATACGCATGGATTTGCAGGCAAACAATGCCGGCGGGCTTGAGGAACGCATAATATCGGCCCAGGACTCGCCTGTAAAAATCATGGTAATACCAACTAACGAAGAGCTTATGATAGCCCGCCAGACCCTGCGGGTCTTGACAAATAATTAAGTAAACACTATAATGGATACTCTGAAAATTTTAATAGAGGAATTAAAACAGGCCGGCACACTAAAAGATACCATAGCTTCATGGGTGTGTCCCGGCGTTGAAGACATTGTCCGGCGCCAGAAATTAAGCGTCTCATGGACCGCAGCATTGATAGATGACGAGGTCCTGGTTACCGGAGAGATAGCGGGCGATATCACCCTGGAATGCGGCCGGTGCGTTGAGGAGTATTCGTCTCCGGTACTCATAAAATTTCAGCAGGCATACCCCGCAACCGTGCCGGAAATAGATCTGCAGGATGAACTGCGCCAGTTGTTAATACTTCATGTACCCTTGAAGCCCCTCTGCAAAACTGAATGTGCCGGAATCTGCCAGGTTTGCGGTAAAAACCGCAATCTTGCTCCTTGCCGGTGTCCAACAGGTTTTCCTGACCAGAGGTGGGAAAAACTAAAGCTTAAAAAGTAAAACGGAGGCCACACTATGCCAAATCCAAAGAAAAAACATACCCCCAGCCGCAGGGACATGCGCCGCGCCGCCAACTGGAGAGTAGAAGCGGTCGCAACCGTCCGATGCCCTCAATGCGGCGCCCCGCGCCTGCCGCACCACGTATGCCCCGCCTGCGGTTTTTATAACGGCGAACTGATCGTTGCAAAAAAAGATAAGAAAAAGCAGGAAGGCGCTACACCCGAGGAAGGGAAGTAGTAATGCGCCTGGCTCTTGATGCCATGGGGGGCGACCACGCGCCTGCTGTTACAGTTGCCGGAGCCGTTGAATACGCGCGTGAACACGCGCACGAAGTAATACTTGTCGGTAACGAAGCTCTTATCGAGCAGGAGCTTTCGAAATATTCCGTCCGCAAGAATAAAATAACTATTCAACATGCAAAGGAAACCATAGGCATGGACGAACCGCCAGCCCAGGCGGTGCGCCAGAAGAAGGATTCCTCTCTTGTGGTGGCAGCCCAGCTTGTGGCCGACAATAAAGCCGATGCTTTCATATCGGCTGGTAATTCCGGCGCCGCCATGGCGGCATCACTTTTGTGCATGCGCCGCATACCCAATGTAAGCCGTCCCGCCATCGCTACCATATTTCCCACACTGGCAGGCTATTGCGTACTTCTTGACGTCGGCGCCAACGTTGACTGTAAACCCAGGCACCTGTTCCAGTTTGCCATAATGGGCAAAGTGTACCTGGAAAAAACATTCGACAAAAAAAATCCGCGCATCGGTTTGCTTTCCATCGGCGAGGAAGAAAACAAGGGAAACGAACTCACCCTTTCCACCTTTGAAATGCTTAAAAACAGCCCGCTTAATTTTATAGGCAATATCGAAGGCCGCGACATCCCGAAAGGCCTGGCCGACGTCGTAGTATGCGACGGATTCGTAGGAAACATTGTGCTGAAGTTCGGCGAAGGCGTTGCGGAAATGGTTTTTAAGCTCGTTAAACAGGAGATGAAAGCCCATCCCATCGCATGGGCGGCGCTTCCATTTTTGTGGACCGCCATGCGCGGCCTGCGCAAGAAACTTGATTACACCGAACACGGTGGCGCGCCTCTTTTAGGGGTTGACGGCCCGTGCATAATAAGCCACGGCGGCTCTAATGCGAAGGCCATAAAGAATGCGCTTAAAGCCGCTGCCCGCTACGCCGAAAACCACGTAAACGCCGAGATCGCCGCGGAAATAGAAAAATTCGAAGCACTATCGAAGTGTTAAACCCGGATTTTGCAATAGGCGCGAGAACCGAGGCGAACAAGGCGGAGGCTTTTTCGACGAAAAAAGCGAAAGCGTAGCGTTGACTACGGTTGAGCTTTTTTCGGAAGAAAAAGTCCCGCATTGTTCGACGAATTCCGCGTCCTATTGCAAATTACGGGTTAAAGGAAGAACGCATAATCATGGAAAATTGCGGAGTAAAAATTTTAGGCACAGGCTCTTATCTCCCGTCAAGGGTACTTACAAACGCTGACCTTGAAAAAATGGTGCAGACGTCCGATGAATGGATTACAACGCGCACCGGGATAAAGGAACGACGCATCGCCGACGACAAAACCGCAACGTCCGATTTGGCGGTAGAGGCCGCCAAAAATGCCCTTAAGGAAGCCGGCCTTGCGCCAACCGATATTGACGCCATAATCGTAGCCACGGTAACGCCGGATATGTTTTTTCCGTCAACCGCATGCCTTGTTCAAAAGCAGCTTGGCGCGTCAAAGGCCGCCTGTTTTGACCTCTCGGCAGCATGTACCGGCTTTATTTACGGCCTGGCCTGCGCAAAATCCTTTATCGAAAGCGGCATGTTTTCAAACATACTTCTTATAGGCGCCGAAACGCTTTCCAAGATTACCGACTGGAACGACCGCAATACGTGCGTATTGTTCGGCGACGGCGCAGGCGCCATGGTGCTAGGGCGCACTTCGGGACAAAAAAGCGTTTTATCCGTACACCTGGGCGCGGACGGTAATTATGAAAGCCTGCTGAAACTGCCCGGCGGCGGCTCCCGCAACCCGGCAACCGCAAAAACCGTTGAAGAACGGCTTCATTTCATGAAGATGGAAGGCCGCGAAGTATTCAAGGTTGCAGTGATGAAAATGTCCGAGGCAGCCGAAAAAGCGCTGGAGATTGCCGGTAAAAAAACAGGCGATCTTGCGCTTGTTATCCCGCACCAGGCCAACCTGCGCATCATAGAGGCTATCGCCAAGCGCATGGCGTTACCGGCTGAAAAAGTATACGTAAACCTGCATAAATACGGCAATGTCTCGGCGGCAACGACAATCATAGCGCTGGATGAGGCGCGGAAAGAATCCCGCGTAAAGCCGGGCGACCTGGTGGAACTTGTCGCCTTCGGCGGGGGATTCACGTGGGGCGCAACGGTGATACAACTATGACAGAATCCATGGCCTCAAAAACAGGATTGCTTTTCCCGGGGCAGGGCGCTCAGGCCGTGGGCATGGGTAAAGAGCTGTACGAAAACTTTCCCGAAGCGCGCCATGCGTTTGACACGGCAAATTCCGTGCTTGGATTTGACATAACAAAAATCATATTCGAAGGCCCTGACGAAGTTTTACGCCAGACACAATACACCCAGCCGGCTGTTTTTGTTACCAGCATAGCCGCTTACAGGGTATTTTCATCAGCCTCCGGCCTTTTGCCTGAAAACTGTATCGCGGCCGGCCACTCGCTGGGAGAGTATTCGGCACTGTGCGCCGCCGGCGTGTTCTCGCTTGAAGAAGGGCTTGAGCTGGTTAAGGCAAGGGGAGAATATATTCAAAAAGCTTCGGACTCAACCCCCGGCACGATGGCCGCCGTCATAGGGCTTGAAACCGCAAAGATTGCTGAAATCTGCGCGGCTGTAAAAGATAAAGGTGTTTGCGAAGCGGTAAATTTCAACTCGCCCGGCCAGGTTGTGATAGCAGGCGCCACGGTGGCCGTGGATGCAGCCGTGAAGCTTTGCCAGGAAGCCGGCGCCGCGAAAGCTATAATGTTAAATGTTTCAGGCCCGTTTCATTCATCCCTGATGACGCCCGCTTCGATAATGATGCGGGAAAAGCTGGCCGCTTATTCGCTCCGGCCGCCGGTATTTCCGGTTATTACCAACTGCGACGCGTCCCCCGTAACCGACGGCAGCCTGCTTGCCGATAAACTGGTGCGTCAGATAAACAGCCCGGTTCTTTGGGAAGACACCATACGCCGCATGATCTCCATGAATGCCGATACATTTATAGAAATAGGCCCGGGCCGCGTGCTATCCGGCCTGTTGCGCCGCATTGATAAGACAAAAAAATCATACAACGTGGAAGATAAATCAAGCCTTGATAAAGCCGTAACGGGCGTTCGTTAAATTTTTCGGAAAGGGATACGCGCATGAAACTTAAAGACCAGGTTGCAGTAGTAACCGGCGGCGCCCAGGGCATCGGCCGTGCCATATCCGAAGCGCTGGCAAGGGAAGGCGCAAAAGTCGTGGTAGCCGACATCAATGAGCAGCAGGCGCAAACGGCCGCAAATGAAATTGCCCAAAAACATG
>MGVF01000047.1 GCA_001800355.1 Elusimicrobia bacterium RIFOXYA2_FULL_50_26 | reverse complement strand
TCTTCAAGTCCGCGTCGTAGCTCATCAGCTCTTCCTGCGTCATCAACCTCACGGTCGCCATCTCAACGGCAACCTGCGCCTGCAACTCAGGCGGCAGCGAACTTAATACCTGCGTAACATACTCGGGCTTCAGGTAGCTGACAACAAGCGCTATGTTGCGCGGCTTCTCCCGCCGGATTAAATATATAAGCTGCCGAAGGTTTTTATCTGTTATGTACTTAAACGCTATGTACGGCGCGTCCTGCTTTTTCTTTTGCAACTGCTCCCGCCGCCTTGAAACAAGCAACTTCCTTTTTAATGCAATTATCCGGCGCGCCTTGATCGCGCGTATCATTTCAGGAGTAATCTTTTTTTTATTCTTCATTGCAGGCTGTCAATCCACTCCCGCAGCTCTTTCTTTGAAGGCAGACGTTTGAGGCAGGCGCAATACAAACCGCGGTTGGTATCGTTTCGCCAGGAAACGTAAACGACGAAATCGCCTTTGGGCGAGATTGCCGGGCAACGACAACCGTAAAATTTATCCGAAACTATCTGGCGCACGCCTTTTCCGTAAAGATTGCAAAGATATATGCCCTTGTTTTGAAAATAATCCACGGCCTCCGCCTTGCATTTGCGCGTGCACCAGTGGCTGAGAAAAACTATCTCCTTGCCATCAGGCGTAAAGCCGGCAAATTTATTGTAAAACCGGTCGGAAACTATGCATCTTTCCTGTTTAAGAACGGAATCCCAAAGATATATCCCGGAATTGTCCTGGGACGTTATCCGCCCGTCGCCATCCGTGTCGCGCCTTGCGGACAGGAACAGCACATCATAGCCATTCGGCGAAAATACGGGGAATGTATTATTGTATATGTCCGGCGCAATGTTTTGTTCAGTACTTAAGCGCATATCCCTCAGGTATATGCCGGAGTTATCCCTTATATTGATAACACCATCATCATTTGTATCGCGCCGCCATGAGGAATAAACCAGCTTGTTTCCCGATGCGGCAACCGAAGGAAATGTGCTTTCATGTACGCCCGGCACAAGTATCTCCATTGTACGATTGGCCAGGTTCATGGAATATATGGCGCTTGTGTCATGCCCGGGACGCCAGCAGGAAAAGATCAGGTTTTCACCGTTGTTTGAGAAAGTTACGTGCTTAACTTTAAATGAGCTGTCAAGTAATTTTTCTTCCGTGCCGGCATCGAGATTCATTATGTAAAGCCCGTGAGCGCTTCCCTGGCCTGGCATAGGGTCGGACACGCGCTCCTTGCGCGCGGAAAGATAAGCAAGCCGCCCCCCATCGGGCGAAAACACTGGCATCATATTGTGGAAATCATCGTCAACTATCGCGATTTCAGTGTCGCTTTCAAGGTCGTATATATAAATACCGCAACAATCGTCGGGATCCAGCTTGCCATTTCCGTTAGTGTCCCGCCGGGCGGAAACAAAGGCCACCTTGCTGCCGTCGCAAGAAAAGGAAGGCCAGTTATTGCAATAGCGGTTGGATGCCAGCATGCGCCAGTTCGTTATCTCAAGAATACCGCGCACGGTTTCATCCGTTACAGGATACGAAAGTAATGCAAGAAATGCTTCCTTCGCTTTTCGTAACATGCCGGTTTTAAAATAGCACTTGCCCAAATTATAGTATGCATCCGGCAAGCTTTTTTTTCTTGCTATCAAACCGTTGAAAAAGGAAATAGCGTCATTGATGCGTTCCTGGCGCATCAGCTTTACACCTTTCGCCATAGGTGAGAATAAAGTGATCACTGATGTTAAGCAGCGTGTCATTGCGAGGAGCCTTCGCGACGAAGCAATCTCGTAGTTTTGATACGAAACGGCAAGATTGCTTCGCTTCGCTCGCAATGACAGCAACTTTGGTATTTCCTGCGTAACATAAAGGTAATCATATAGTGAGTTACTGTATTTCCCCTCACCTTAATCCTCTCCCCGATGGGGAGAGGACAGGTTAATACGTATACCTGCTGTCCGCGATAAATGCGGATTCTATAATTTCTGACGTATCCGGGCCGATGGAAAGGACGTCGAAACGAATACTTTCATTAAATAAGCTGTGCTGCTTAACGTAGGATAGAGCGCTGCGAATCATATGCTGTTGCTTTCGTGCGTTAACGGCTTCCTGCGGCGTTCCGAATTTGGACGAACGACGGAACTTTACTTCAACGAATACCAGAAACCCGCCCTTGCGCGCAATGATGTCTATTTCACCGTAACGCGTGCGGTAATTGCGCGCGACGAGGCGATAGCCTTTCTTGAGCAGCAACTGCGCCGCCGCATCTTCACCCCTCTGCCCCAGTTCCGAGTTACTCGTTACCCGCATCGCCCCAGCTTTTTATGGGTTCAAAACTTTTTCTATGAATCGGGCATGGCCCGTATTTTTCCAGCGCGCTACGATGCTCTTTTGTCCCGTATCCTTTATGTTTCTGGAAGTTATAACACGGGTACTTCTCGCCCATGTCCATCATTATGCGATCTCTCGTAACCTTGGCAATAATGGAAGCGGCCGCTATGCAGGCGCTTTTCCCATCGCCGGCGACTATAGATTCCTGGCAACCGGCAATAGACGGGACAGGCAGGCCGTCTATAAGCACCATATCCGGGCAACGGCCAATCCGCGCGACGGCGCCCTGCATGGCGCGGTATGTGGCCACGCCTATGTTTACGGCATCAATAACGTCATGATTTATAATTTCCACGCCAATGGCGATAGCATGGGAAGTAATTTCCAGGAATGCTTTTTCGCGCTGTAATGGAGAGAGTTTTTTGGAATCGTTTAACCCGCTGATGTGCGGGATTTCAGGAAGGATTACGGCGGCAGCCACTACCGGCCCCGCCCACGGGCCGCGGCCGGCTTCATCAACACCGGCAACGACCGCATAACCTTTTGACCGGTAGTGATCGTCGAAATCGTACAGGAGCATATTATGCGCAACATGACAAGCAAGCGCTAATGTTTGTGTCTCTTTAGTTGCCGTCATTGCGAGCCCAAAGGGCGCGGCAATCTCGCTTTTTATCAGAAGCAACATCGAGATTGCTTCGCTCTCGCTCGCAATGACCTCAAACTGTTAAAGAGATACTAATGTTTTGTCGCTAAGCGATTATTGTGCTTCTGCAATACGGGCGGCTTTTCCGGAAAGCTGACGCAGGTAATAAAGCTTGGAACGGCGCACACGGCCGCGGCGCAACACTTCCATCTTTTCTATACGGGGCGAGTTGATCGGAAAAATGCGTTCTATGCCTATACCATAAGATACTTTTCGCACGGTAAAGGTCTCTCCCATGCCGGCGCCGCGGTGCCTTATTACAATACCTTCGAACGGCTGTATACGCTCATTCTCGCCTTCGATAACTTTGAAAAATACCCGCACCTGGTCGCCCGAACGGAATGCCGGGAGTGTTTTTTTCTGCGCTGCCTCGATCTCTGAAATAATTGACATTAGCTCTTACCTTACCTTTCTCTGTTTCTTGTATTTTGCAAGTATCTCTCTGTCTTTATCGCTTAACGCGGCCTTTTTAAGAAGATCCGGCCTTTTTAATAACGTTGCACGCAGGGACTGCTCGCGGCGCCACTGTTCAACCATGGCATGATGCCCCGAAAACAACATTTCCGGCACTCCGCGCCCGCGATACTTTGCAGGCCTCGTATAATGCGGGTAATCCAGCAACCCGTCATAAAATGAGTCCCGTTCAACGGATCCGGCTTCCTTCACCACGCCGGGAAGCATCCTCACCACGCTGTCAATCAACACCATGGCCGGCAACTCGCCGCCGGTTAAAACATAATCACCGATAGATATTTCCTGGTTCAACCACGAAAGCGCCCGTTCGTCAATGCCTTCGTAGTGGCCGCATAAAAGCACCAGGTGCCTGTAACGCGCAAGTTTACGGACAATATCCTGGCTTAGCTGCGTACCTTGCGGCGAAAGATATATGGCCAGCGGCACGGTAGTCTCAGGCCAAGCCGGCATATTCTTTTTTATCCGCACGCCGGAGTTTTTAAGCGCACGGTATATCGGCTCGGGCTTCATTACCATTCCCGGCCCTCCGCCAAATGGCCGGTCATCAACCGAGTGATGCTTATCCGTAGTAAAGGAGCGTATATCCGATAACCGGATATCAATGATATTTTTTTCCCGCGCCTTTTTTACCAGGCTTTCGGTTAAAGGCCCCGAAAACATGTCCGGGAAAATCGTGAGGACGTCAATCCGCATAATTTTCGAGTCGGAAACGGGATTATGCGACAGGCTCATATATCTCTTTTAATCCCCTGGGCAGCTCAACGGTGATCGTCTTTTTTTCCACGTCTACCGAAACGACCACGCTTTTCAAAGCGGGGATTAATATCTCTCTGGAAGAAGAACGCACTATCCATACGTCATTCGTGCCAGTGGGAAGAACGTCAAAAAGCGTCCCCAGTTTTTCTCCGGAGACGGTAAACACCTCGCTGCCTACGATTTCTGCTGTCTTCCATGAACTGCTCACGGCAGCGGCCTCCCAATGGCCTGTTGCTACTCGACAATCTCGACGGTAGCACGCTTGTCCATCTTGGCCGAGGCCGAATTTACGATTACGCGGATTGACTTGATGATGCGGCCTTCCTTGCCGATCACTTTTCCGCGGTCGCCTTCGGCAACCTTCAATTCTATAACCGTGGCTTTTTCGCCTTTAATCTCGTTAACTTCAACCTTATCTGGATGATCCACCAACGCCTTGGCAATAAAAAGAACTAGTTCTTTCATTAGTCGCCCTCCTCAACACCGCTCGCCGCTGATAAACCGGCAATCGCCTGATGCCACAAAATAGAACCATGGCCACCGGACAAAACAGCGAATTAAAGTCACAAAACCCATGTTTAACCTGACAAAAACCTCTAACAAACAATGGGGGTTCGCGATTGTCCAACAACTCATATTCTGTTGTGGAATTGAGGTATCAGATATCCGCTGCAAGCTACTTTATATGGCCTGCACCCCCCCGCTATATCAGACGTTATGTTCCGTTATTAAACCGCTTTGGGAGCGTTTTTCAATAACGAAGCAACTGTTCTGGAAAGCTGAGCGCCCTGTTTAACCCAGTAATCAACACGCTCCTGCTTTATCGTAATCTTGTTTTTTTCTGCCAACGGGTCATACTGCCCAAGTATTTCTATCGGCTTGCCGTCCCTTCTGGAACGCCTGTCAATAGCTACTACCCGGTAATACGGCCTGTTGGGACGTCCTTGCCGTTGCATACGTACACGCACTGTCATTTAAGTAATTCACCTCCGAACTTATTAACAACTTTTAAATGCTTACAATTATCTATTATAGCTTGAAAAATCATAATTGTCAATTAGCCGACGAAGGCCGCGTAAGGCTGCGGCGGCGTTGCCGGAACCATAGACTGCCTGCCCGGCGACCAGAACATCGGCCCCGGCGCCCACGGCATCCAGCGCCGTTGACGCTTGTATGCCACCGTCTACCTGAAGCCGGCATTTGAGTTTCTTTTTATTTATATAGTCCCGCACAGCTTTTATCTTACCCAGGCTTGACCTCTGGAACTCCTGTCCGCCGAAGCCCGGTTCAACGCTCATCACCAGCGCCACGTCCAGCATGGGAATCAGGGGAAACAATGTTTCAACTTTGGTTTTAGGCCGCACGGAAACGCCAATCTTCAAACCCGCCTCTTTAATCTGCTTAATTAACTTACGTACAGATACGGCAGCCTCCACATGGAATGTAATAAGGTCTGCGCCGGCCCTGGCAAAGCTCTGCCAGTAAAGATCGGGACGTCCGATCATAAGGTGAACGTCAAACAACAATTTTGAATGCGGCCTGATGCTTTTTATAACAGCCGGCCCTATCGTAAGGTTCGGCACGAAATGGCCGTCCATGACGTCAATATGCAGCCAGTCCGCGCCGGCTTTTTCGACAACGGCTATATCCCTGCCCAGGCGCGAAAAATCTGCCGATAATATGGACGGCGCGATAAGAACTTTCATTTGTTTATTTCACTTCCCGTTGTTCGACAAGAATATTGTTGATGAATACGCGCACGCGGGCATTGCCTGAGGGATTGATCGGTATTTCCAGCTTGCTGCCGGGAGTGCGTTCGCCTTTAAAAATCTCGTGTTCGCCTGTTTCGTCAATCAATGTAAGGCGAATCTGGCGGTTGGCGTCGCCCTGGGGAACTTCATAGTAAAACATCTTCCCGGCGCCGGCCGGCAGATTATTCTCATGCGTACCTGCGACGTAAATTACGGCTTTTTTCTGTTCGGTAATGTCGGTGTCAGGCGCCGGATCCTGCCGCAATATTGATCCGCTATCCACGCCGCCGTTATTTTCCTCGATAACCTCAAGCGCCACATAAGATACTTGCGCCCAGCTGCGCGCCTCGTCAATGTTTTTGCCAACCAGCCTCGGCATTAACAAAACACCTTCCGCCGGCGGCCCGGCGGAAATAACAAGGTTAACTATGGAATCCTTTTCCGCAAAACTGCCCGGCGCCGGATCCTGCGCCACTACGCGCCCCCTCTCCATCACGACGGAGAAACGGGCTGATTCTTCTCCCAACGCAAAACCCATCGAACGGATAGAAATCTCCGCGGTACGCACAGGCTGCCCCGTAACGTCCGGCACAAAAACCACTTCTCCGCCCTGGCTTAAAGTGATGCGTACAATCTTACCTTCGCGCACCGTCATCCCGGGCAGGGGGTTTTGCCGCAGTATGGTGCCGGCCGGAACGCTGCGATCAAACTCTTCGCCTTCTTTTTTGAGGCCGACGTTGAGCGGCGCGACTATGCTCATCGCTTCATCGAGGGATTTTCCCCTTAAATCAGGGACCATCACCTCTTTACGCGAATGCAGGGCGGCGCCCATAACCCAGTTAAACAGAACATACAACAAAATAAGACCGGCCAGGGAAAGAGACGCTGTTACTACGTATTTTTTGTGCTTTTTCAACCAACTGATAATCACTTGCTTTATATCCTCTTACCATGCGACCTTCCCCCTCACCCTGCCCTCTACCCGTCGGCTTGCGATTATACATAAGTTCCTTCTCCCCAGCGGGGAGAAGGTCAGGATGAGGGGGAAATCGTCGGGAGCAGAATCTTTAGCTCCCCCTCACCTTAATCCTCTCCCCGGCGGGGAGAGGAAACGAGGCACCGACGATAATCCCAGATTTATGCATAACCGCAAACTACCCGTCGGAGAGAGGGTTTACAACCTTACTTCTTAAGCCATGACATCATTGCGCGCAGGCGCTTGCCGACTTCTTCTATCTGAAGCTCGTTGCATTCCTTGCGGGCGTTTTTGAACATGGGGCGGTTGAGGCGATTTTCAAGCAGCCACTGCTTTGCGAACTCGCCGGAACGAATCTCGGCAAGCACTTTTTTCATTTGCTTTTTGCTTTCCTCGTTTATAACCCGCGGGCCGCTGACGTATTCGCCGTACTCGGCAGTGTCCGATATGGAATAATTCATTTTCGAGAAACCGCCCTCGAAAATAAGGTCAACTATCAGTTTCGTCTCGTGCAGGCATTCGAAATACGCTATTTCAGGTTTGTAACCCGCATCAACAAGCGTCTGGAAGCCAGCCTTTATCAACTCGACAAGCCCTCCGCACAGGACAGCCTGCTCGCCGAAAAGATCGGTCTCCGTTTCCTCGGAAAAAGTGGTTTCAAGCACTCCCGCGCGCGTGCCGCCTATGCCTTTGGCGTAGGCAAGCGCGATCTGTTTTGCATTCCCGGTGGCGTCCTGCTGCACGGCTATCAGCGCGGGAACGCCCTTGCCTTCTTCATACTGGCGGCGAACCAAATGCCCCGGGCCTTTGGGCGCAATCATGACGACGTCAATATCCTTAGGCGGCTCTATCTGGTTAAAGCGAATGTTAAATCCGTGCGAAAAAGAAAGCGCGGCTCCCTTTTTCAAATTGGGGAGAATATCTTCCTGCCATACTTTTGACTGAACCTCATCCGGCACAAGCAGCTGAATGAAATCGGCGCCTTTAACCGCTTCCGCCGCGCTTACCGGTTTCCAGCCCTGCTCCACAGCCTTCTTATAATTGTCGGAACCTTCGCGTTGCGCCACCACAACGTTCAAGCCGGAATCTCTTAAGTTCAGAGCCTGGGCATGCCCCTGGCTGCCATAACCTATCACCGCGATCTTTTTACCCTTAAGCAACCCAAGGTCAGCATCTTTGTCATAGTACATTGTTACAGACATCGTAATCTCCTCCTATTAAGTGTTTGTTCCTGAATAATTATTGTAGCATCAGCCGCGCGCCATGGCTATTATTCCGGTGCGGCTCATTTCTTTTATGCCGAAGGGGCGCAGCATGTTTATGAACGCCTCTATCTTTTCCTCGCTGCCGGTTATCTCTATAATTACCGAATCCGAAGAGACATCAATAATTTTAGAACGGAAGGTGCTGGTTATCTGCAGGATTTCCGAACGGTTGGTTTTGTCGGCATTGACCTTTATAAGGGCAAGGTCTCGCTCGACGTGGCGCGTAGATTTGAAATCCAGAACCTTGATAATATCCACGAGCTTATTGAGCTGCTTTTCCACCTGTTCAAGTATCCGGTCGTCGCCGCGCACGATTATCGTCATGCGCGAAACCTCGGGATCCTCCGTCTCGCCTACGGACAGGGAATCTATGTTAAAACCGCGCGCCGCAAAAAGCGTGGCTATGCGCGCAAGCACACCGAATTTATTTTCAACAAGAACTGAAATAGCATGTCTCATATATCCTCCTACGCCAATTTCGTGATTATCTCATGCAGCGCTGCGCCGGCCGGCACCATGGGCAACACGTTTTCTTCTTTTTCGACGATAAACTCGACAACCACGGTATTGTCCGTCGAAAACGCCTTCTCAAGCACGGGCACAACGTCTTTCTTCTCGGAAGCCCTCAGGCCCACTGCCCCGTAACTCTGGGCCAGCGCGACGAAATCAGGCACATAGACGGGACAACCCTTCTGCCCGGGCGTGCTGCATTCCGGCGGGCACTTGGTAGTCCTGTGCAGGCAGGTGGCTGAATAACGCTTACCGTAAAACATCTCCTGCCACTGGCGCACCATGCCGAGGTAATGGTTATTTAATATTATCACCTTGACGTTTACTTTATTAAGCACCGCCGTGGCAAGCTCCTGAAGATTCATCTGGAACGATCCGTCGCCGGAAATATCAATGACGAGCGCACCCGGGTTGGCCATCTGCGCACCTATCGCCGCAGGAAAGCCGAAACCCATGGTCCCCAGGCCGCCGGAACTTAAGAAAGTGCGCGGCTTCGTGGCCTTGTAGAACTGGGCTGCCCACATCTGGTGCTGGCCGACTTCCGTTACGACTATCGCGTTGCCTTTGGTGATATTGG
>MGVF01000046.1:1992-15486 GCA_001800355.1 Elusimicrobia bacterium RIFOXYA2_FULL_50_26 | reverse complement strand
ATTTTGCTGTTTTCTTGAAGCGGAGTTTCAATATCTTCTTTAGTTTCTCCGTGTCTTTAGTCTCATCTTCCCATATTACTGCAACTTTCCAGCCTTCTTCAGTCAGTGTTGCTGCAACCTTCTTATCACGCTTCACATTGTCACGAAATTTCTTCTTCCAGAATTCAACCCTGGTCTTGGGTATATAGGCACTCTTACATCCTTTGTGCCTGTGCCAGAAACATCCATGGACAAATATTGCCGTCTTATATTTCGGCAGGATTATATCCGGGTTTCCGAAGAGTTTTTTCCCTTTAAGCCTGAACCTGTATCCAAGTTCATGCAGGACAGAACGTACGATTCTTTCCGGTGTCGTATTCCTGGACCGTATTCGAGACATATTCCAGCTTCGTTTTTCCCTGCTCAGAATATCCATAGACGCTCATTGCCTTCCCCTGACCAACTCAATGAACTGATTTAATGACATCAGCTGCTTTTGCTGGGGAGCAGTATATGTCCTGAAAAGGCTGAAAGGAATAACCAGTTGCAGTCTGTTCGCCTTCATTTCATCAGTCTGGTTTCTGCTTATAGCCGGTTCAAGCGTAAAAAGATGTTTCTCCCTGATTCTCTCTGCTTCAGCAAGCACCTGGCGCCATCTATCTTTACAGGTGGTCTTTACTCCCAGCATTGAGAGCCTGAGAGCCGGGAAACCACTGTCTTTATATTCCGTGATACCGGGGAAAATAAAATCCGGCTTTGAATTGTTCTCAGTTACCCTGTTTCTCGCAAATTGAATATCGTTCTGCTTGAATAAATGCTCCAGGTGGTTCTCGAGGGCTTTCCCGGCGCGCGCTTTTCTCCGGTTCTGCACTTGCAGAAAATACTTCATGGTACCGTCAACGTCCTCTCCAAATCCTTTTTTCATGTCCCCGGCCACAATATGATGCTCAAGAGTCCTGAAAAGCCTCTCCTCATGGTCCATCCATCCGATTAATGCTGCGTCGGGATTACCTTTACAATCAATATCTCCCGCCGTATCCCGTGCGAATTGAGAAAAAATATTTGTTGCCGGGAATTTTGCCCCAAACTTGTTGAGAATAATATCGAGAAAATTATCTGCTTTTGGCTGTGCCTCTATCCCAAGTTCTTCGAGTATAAGTCGGGAGATATAGTCGAGCCTTACATTTTTCTTCCCGGAGATCTGCTCAACATCGAATTTTTTCCCATCTTCATTTTCGATACCAAACAGCCATGCAATCTGTCGTTCAGAGGTACTGCCCGCTTTGGCGACTATGATCAGCATGGCCTGTCTGTCTCGTTGACCAATGAGAAGCAGATCTCCGGCCTTTGAAGCGCCGGTCACTCGATTTTCTTCAAAATACATCCGATATTCCGACCTGTTCGCTCCTGTGCTGTTTCTTGCACGGGCATCATACCAGGTCAAATTGCCAGCGATATTCTTTACAGTATATTCCTCATTGTCACCTAAATAAAGAAACTGTGATTTGAGCTTCTTCTTCCGTGTCCCAAAAAGTTTTTTCAGGCCCGTAACACCGTTGAATTCGTGCTGATGCGACCTGTTTATATCCGCCTCAACCACACTGAGACGCTTCCAGGCAAATCCCTTAAAATAGGATGAGAGCTTATCATTGCCCATTAACCGCCCCTTTAATATAGCCGTGTTTTCTCAGCAGAGCAATCAGACTTTCAGCTGTAGCTTGAATTGCCGGAACAGCAACGCTGTTGCCAATTTGTTTATATGCCTGTGTGTGAGAAACGGGGAAAATGTATTTTTTCCTGTCAAACCCCTGGAGCTGCATGGCTTCTGTTACCGTCAATCTGCGCGGCCTCTTCCCCTTCTGCTCAATTAGAATCTCCGCCCCGTCTTTATGGTACCTTGCCGAAATAGTGCGTGTTACAGTATCACCATCAATTGGCAGACGATGCAACCCATATCCAAAACCATTTCCTGATCGTGCATGATGTGCCTTGTGCCGTTCAAGAGTGTCCCATGTACCGGGGCCGAGCGTGTATTCATCAGGGACATTATTTTCTATCACATCCTTGAGCATACGGTACTTATAGCCTGTGCCGGGTTTTTCCGGTATAATAATATCTTTCAATGAGACATTCTTAACCTTATCAGGGTTGAATCCAATAATAAAAATTCTCTCCCTGTGTTGCGGCACCCACTCAGCCGCGTCAACAACTTTCTTGTCAAATATATAGCCTGACTCATTCAAAGTCCGGCTGATAACATCGAACGTTCTGCCACCGTCATGATGTAGAAGATTCTTAACGTTTTCAAGGAAGAATGCGGCGGGTTTTTTAACCCGTAGAATCCGTTTAATATCGAAAAAAAGTGTTCCCTGCGTGGGATCTTCAAATCCATGCTTGCGTCCAAGAGAGTTCTTTTTTGATACTCCGGCAATCGAAAAAGGCTGGCAGGGGAAACCCGCTGTCAGTACATCGTGGTCCGGTATTCTTCTGGCAAGTTCAGTGTCGGATATTTCCGGACCGGTAAATTCTCTGATGTCACCAAAGGGAACTTCACCGAAATTTCTTTCGTATGTCTTCTGCGCAAAGTAATCCTTCTCGCAACTGAATACGCATTTCCCTCCTGCATTCTGAAAAGCTATTCTGAAACCACCGATACCTGCAAATAAATCAATGAAAGTAAATGCATGTTTATGAGGCGGCGGCGGGTAGGGGATATCCCATTCCACAGGGAATAAAGTCGTATACGGGTATTCCGCTTCTTCTCTCACAGAGTAGTGTTTCCCGCCCTTGATGTTTCCATTAATATACTTCCTGGCGCGGCGCTCATAATATGCCGCAGACTTGCCCCCGTAGTTCTGTAAGAAATGGGTTATGTATGCCATTGCGTTATCTGAATTTCCTGAGAACTCTTCAAATTTTTTAATTACAGCCGAATATAACATGGTTTTGATTCCTCAGAATTACAGTCTGCCTGTAAGTCCCTGCATTTTACTGAACTTTACAAAATATACTGTAAACAGTCAAGGTTCGCCGACTGCTGTGCAATGAAGTCGTCGCTCCAGCGTTGCGGCTTATGCGGGAGTTGATATAATTTTAAGTCTGACTATTTCTGAAGGTGAGAATAGGCGCATGGGCGGGCCCCAGGTGCCGGTGCCGCGTGAGGTGTAAATAAAATCGTTCCCTTTGCGGTAAAGGCCGGCGGGGTATTTGAAGAAAAGTTTTACGATAATGTCAACGGGCGGTATCTGGCCGGCGTGAAGATGGCCGGAAAGCTGGAGATTTACGCCGAAGCGCCGCGCGGCGTCGAAGGTGGAAGGCCGGTGCGACAGCAGGATCCTGAAATTTTTAGAAGGTTCCCCGCCCCAGGTTTCGGCCAGGCTTTTTGAAGCGTCCTCAAACTGTGGATCGTCAATCCCTCCGAGTTCTATGGAATCCCGTATCACAACTTTCCTGTTTCTAAGCACAGTTATGCCGGCGGCACGCGCAATGTTTTCAAATACGCGCACACCGGTGTAAAATTCATGATTGCCAGTTATTGCATACACGCCTTCCCTGGCCTTAAGCCGGCGCAGCGCCGCGCAGAAACGCGCGTCCTTGCAGATGTCGGCGTCTATCAGGTCACCGGTAATGACTATGACGTCGGGCTTGAGCCGGTTTGTTTCCTCAACCACCGAATCGAGCCATTTTGCGGGCGAGCCGAATTGCAGGTGAAGATCGGAAAGCTGAACGATGGTTAATTGATTTGCATTAGCGGCGAGCCCCGGCGCGGCGATGGAAACTTCCGTCACAACCGGCTTCCTGAAACCGTTTACCAGCGAAACGGCGCAAGCCCCAAAGATCAGCCACAGGGAAGATATGGTGATAAAATGACGGGCGGCCGCACCGTGAAAAACCAACCGCGCAATATCTGCAAAAATAAATACCGTTACCGCTATCGAAAGCGCGCCCAACCATATTCCGCCGGCGGACACGACGGGTTTTATGACGGCGGAAAACTGGTAGCGGCTCATCAACTCGCCGGCGAAAAATAAAAACGCGCCGGCAAGAAAAATCATCCGCAGGCGCGCGGAAGCTACGGCGGAAAGCTCAAGCCCGTGGGTTATCCGGCGGAACACGTAATAATGCATCCCGTAATAAATGCCGAGAACAACGACAAGGAAAAATATGAACTGGGGCAGCCTATTCATAGCGCAACGCCTCTATGGGATTTAAGCGCGATGCTTTTTTTGCAGGCCACACTCCGAATATAAGGCCTACCAGCACCGAGAATGTAAAAGCCATTGTTACCGACACCAGCGATATTTTTGTTGACCAGTGCGCCACGCGCGCAAGCGTCAGCGAAACGGAACTTCCAAGCAGTATGCCGGTTAACCCGCCGATCACGCAGATTACCACGGACTCAATGATGAACTGGAAAAGTATATCCTTGTTGTTTGCGCCCAGCGCCTTGCGAAGGCCGATCTCGCGGGTGCGTTCCGTCACGGAAACAAGCATTATGTTCATTATGCCGATGCCGCCCACAAGAAGGCTGATAAAAGCTATCGAACCCAGCAGGTAAGAGAAGGCTTTTGTCGTGGATGAAATCGTGTTCTGTATGTCGGCCATGTTGCGCACGTCAACGGAACTCATACGCTCCTCGGGCAGCCTGTGCAGTTGCATTATGCGCTGCCGGATGCCTTCGCTTACCTTATCCATTGCATCAAAGTCCGTAACGCGCACGTCTATGCGGTCAACGAACTCTTTTCCCATCAGCCTGTACATGGCGGTATTGACGGGAATAATGATGCAGTCGTCCTCGTCGCGCCAGCCGCTTGCGCCCTTCTCGGGAAGCACGCCGATAACCTGGAAATCTATTCTTTTTATCCTGATATACTCGCCTATGGGGTTTTCCCCGTCGAACAACTCCCTGACTATCGTCTGCCCGACCAGCGCGACCTTTGCGCGCGATACGGTTTCCTCATGTGTAAAAAACCTGCCCTTCGACGGCGCGGAATTGCGCATGTACGGGTAATCGGCGGATGTGCCGTCAATGCTTGTATTCCAGTTTTTACCGTTGTAAACCACCTGGCCGCGGCCGCTGGAGTATGGCGCAACCTTGTCAATGCCCGGCACCGATTCGCGGATGTCGTCGGCATCGGCAAGGGTAAGCCGCACGGCCGCGCCGGCCTCGATTGCCACGCCCCCCATGCGCGGGGAATTCGGGCGCACAATGAGAAGGTTAGATCCAAGCGATGAAATATTTTTTTTCACTTCTTCCTGCGCGCCCTTGCCAACCGCCATCATGGCTATAAGGCTTGCCACGCCGATAAGCACGCCCAGGATAGAAAGAACAGAGCGCGTTTTGTTTGAAAGAAGCGCGCGCAGAGACTGGCCGAAATAGTTCGCTATGCGCACAGTGTTCGCCACCGGGTGGCCGGCCGCGGCAGCATCGTAGACAGGAGCTTCGGCATCGCCCGCCTTAGCCGCGTTGCCCGCGCCCCGGGCATCGGATACTATGCGGCCGTCCTCAAGCGTTATAATGCGCGAGGCGGCCTGCGCCAGGTCCGGCTCGTGCGTTACCATTACTATCGTTATGCCGCTGTCATTTAGTTCTTTGAGAATATGGATGATCTCGGCCGCGGATTTAGTGTCGAGGTTTCCCGTCGGTTCGTCGGCAAGCAGTAAAAGAGGGTTGTTGACAAGAGAGCGCGCAATGGCCACGCGCTGCTGCTGGCCGCCGGAAAGTTCGTTCGGCTTGTGTAACAGCCGCTGGCCAAGCCCCACTTTTTCAAGCAGGTTGGAGCCGTCGCGTTTTGCCGTTGCGCCGTCCTTCCTGGAGTCGGAATAAACCAGCGGCAGCAAAACGTTCTCTACCGCGGAAAGCCGCCCCAGGAGATTGAACTGTTGAAACACAAATCCCAAAAAGCGGTTACGCAGCGCGGCAAGCGCATCTTCGGGCAGCCGCGAAACCTCGCGTCCCGCGAGCCGGTATGCCCCGCCCGACGGCGTATCCAGAAGCCCGAGAATGTTTAATAATGTTGATTTGCCGCTGCCGGAATGCCCCATTATTGCCACGAACTCGCCGCGTGCTATCGAAAGCGATATTCCATGAAGCACGGGGACGTCAATCGTTCCCGTGTGGTAAGTCTTGGTTATATTATCCAGCTCTATGATTTTCATCAACGCCGGCCCATGCCAGGAATTCCGCCCATGCGGGTTGACGTTTTCTTCTCCCGTGCGTCATTTTGCGGCATGAGCACCGTGTCGCCTTCCGTGATGCCTGAAATAATTTCCGCGGTTTTTCCGCTGATAATGCCGGTTTCGACGGGCGCGTAACGCGGTTTCTTTGTATTTGTTTTAAGCATCACGAATTTGCCGCCGTTGCGCGCAACAATCGCCTCCAGCGGAAGAAGCAGCGCCCGCTCATTTTTTTTTGCGGTTACTTCGACTGTGGCCGTCATGCCCGCCCTGAAGGCGGTCGGCACGGAAAGCGGGCGGATATTTACCTCGTAAACCGTAACGTTATTTATAAGCTCGGACTCGTAGGCGACATGTTCCACTATTCCGCCGAATTTTTTGCCCGGGTAAGCGTCAAGCGAAATCTCGACGGTCTGGCCGATGGCGATATAGCGCAGGTCGGTTTCATCAACGCTGGCCTTTACTATAAGCGTGTCGGCCATGACGGCGATTACGTCGCTCATGGTAACGCTTTGCCCCGGCTCTTTTGCGCGCGCGATTATGAATCCGTCGAGGGGCGCGATTATCGGCGTGGGTTTATAGACGTCATTCCATTTATTAAGCTCGGCCTCGCCTTTCGCGCGGGCTGCGTCAAGCAGCGCGGCACGGTCGGATGAACTCATCCATGCGATTATCTCGCCCTTCTTTACCTTGCGCCCCTCGGTTATAAGCACGTCTTCCACGCGGCCTGATACGGGGGGCTTAAGTTCAATGCGGTTGCGCGGGCTTACGGTGCCGGTCTCCCGGAAGCTGAGCGCAATGCTGCCGACGGACGGCGCCACCTCGCGCAGGCGTTGGGCTTTCGCCGCCTTGCGCTGGAAAAACGCCGCTGTTGCCGTTACGGACGCAAGGGCGATAATAATAATCAGTATTTTTTTCATTAGTTGTTCTCCGTGTCCCCGGCGAGGTTTTTTAATGCCGCTTCCGAAAGTGCGGCGTCGCGTTGCGCTGAAAGCAATGCCCGCCAGGCGCTTATGAAATCGTTTTCTATGGTGTACCATTCCTGGTACGTGGCAAGGCCGTTTATATATTTTTCAGTCGTAATCCTGGATTGTTCCGTTGATGCCTCAAGGTATTTTTTACGCACGGTTACGCTGCCGTGCGCGTCAAGCAGGTCGTTGAGCGAGGCGGTGAGCGAGGCAAAAAGCGTTTGTGCCGTTTCGCGCAACGATATTTCGGCGGATTGTGCGGCGGCTCGCGCGATCTTCAAGCCGTAATAATCTCTTCCGCCGGAGAAAAGCGGGTAGGAAAGCGAAAGCCCCGTTTCCCAGCCGCCTTCGGCCGAAAGCCATTGTTCCGCCCCGCGCGAGATGCCTGCCGAAATTGACAGCTGCGGCCAAAAGCCGCTTTTTGCGGCGTTGCCGTTTATAACTGCTTTACGGAGCGAGAGCGCCGCTACCCGGTATTCGGGTGTTTTCTCCGTCGCTTTGCGCACGTTGTAACCGGCGGGCGGGGTGCCGGCCTGCAAAGTTCCCGCAACCGTGAAAACCGTAAAATCGTCCGGCACGTCATACCCCATGGATTGCGCAAGGCGGCACGATGCGCTATAAACGTAACGCCGGGCTTTTTCAAGTTCGTAACCGGCCTGTAGCGTATCGGCTTCTATTCGCAAAAGCGAGCCGCGGTCCTCGGTGCCGGCCTCGTACTTTAAACGCACCAGCTCAAGATTTTCATTTTTTCGTTTCAGTATATTTTCAGATACCGTAACGGCTTCCTGCGCCCAGAGCAGGCTGATAAAATTTTTACGCGCTTCGTAAAGCACGGATGACAGCGTCCGCTCATGCTGCGCATTGGCGATAAAAACTTCTATTTCGCCGCTGCGCACCGCATTGACGTCAGCGAAGCCGTCAAAAAGAGTAAGCGAGCCGTTGGCGCCGTAAGAGTAATTTTTTGTGTTCCCGTTTCCGGAATCAGACTGGTTTGCCCTGGCTGACAACGAAACCTGCGGCAGGAACGGCGCATAGGAGCGCAAGTATGAATAACGCGCCGTTTCAAGCGATTTCTTGTCCCGTAACAGGGCGGGGCTGTCAGCCATTACGCGCTCGCGCACCTGTTGCCAGGAAAGCGGCGCCCCGGTATTCTCTTTTGCCATCGCGGGCGCTATCGCCAACATGATAATGGGGATCATCAATTTGAATAATTTCATTTGTTCCCAACGATTGTTGTGTCTCTTTGTCATTGCGAGCGAGAGCGAAGCAATCTCGACGTTGCTTCTTATGAAAAGCGAGATTGCCGCGCCCTTTGGGCTCGCAATGACAACTTCTAAACGCTAAATAGACACTGATAATTAGACGCCGGCGGCCATAGATTAGTTTCATCACATTCTATATCTTTATTCCAATGGCGTCAAATTTGCTATAAACGGCCGTTAAGAGTATAATAAGGGAAATGAATACCGTGGAAAAAACACATTTGCCGTCGCTTGCATTCCTGGACGTGGAGACCACGGGGCTTTCCCCCGTTTATGATGACCGGGTCTGTGAAATCGCCGTTGTGCGCGTTGCGCCCGACGGCACGCACAGCCTCTGGCAGACTCTCATCAACCCGCAGCGCCCCATATCGCAGGGCGCCAGCGCCGTAAACGGCATCACCGCCGAAATGGTGGAAGATGCGCCCGCGTTCGAATGCGTAACAGATGAGCTGCTTACCCAAATCAGCGATGCAACCGTTGTCTGCCACAACGCGCCGTTCGATATCGGCTTCATATCAATGGAATTTGCCAGGCAGCAGCGACAACTGCCCCCATTTCCCGTAATTGACACGTTGAAAATAGCGCGCAAGCATTTTCATTTTCCTTCCAACAGCCTCGGCAACATAGCAGCCTACCTCGGCATAGAAGTTACCGAAAAACACAGGGCTTTGGCTGACGCATTCACCACCTGGAAAGTGTTCGAATACATGTCTTCCGGCCTGCAATCCCGGGGCATTGGTTCAATGGACGAACTTGTGCGCTTCAGCGCGCCACCGCCCGGCCAGGTTTGCGCCACAAAAAAAGCGCTGCCGCCTGTTTTAGAAGAAGCGATTCGCTTGAAGCGTAAAGTACGTATGCGCTACGCCTCCCGCCTTGGAAACCAGACCCGCCGCGTAATCCAGCCGCTGGAAATAATCAGCAGTTTCGACTACCTCTACCTTGTCGCCTTCTGCCAGATCCGCAAAGAAACCAGAATGTTCCGCCTTGACCGAATAATTGACCTCCAACCCGTAGCCGACGTTTGAAGAGTAAATTATCGTCTAGTGTAGCGTCGCGCTTATACCTTGACATTTGCGGCATGTATTTTGGCCAGTGTCAAGGCGCGAGGAGCGACTAATACCCTCTGGGTATTTGAGCGACGAGCAACGAAGACAATGGCCAAAATACATGCCGCCCTTCGGGAAAGCGCATTTTGAGCCGATTTCTGCGTCTCTCCTCCTCAACGTATCGCAGAGGATACGCCATCGTCGTCGTTCCTTGAACTCGGCTCAAACTGCGCTTTCAAATGTCAAGGTATAAGCGCGACGCTACACTAGTCTCTTTAGCAGTTTGATGTCATTGCGAGCGCGGCGAAGCAATCTAATTCTGATGAAAAGCGGCCATTTGGGCTGTAGATGACGACAACTTCTAAACACTAAAGAGACACTTATAGTCTAATGTCACATTTACGGTAACAACTGGCGCGGACAATTCACCCCCATCCGGCCCCGCCGGATTGAAAATAGTGAAATAGGGAATTTACCCGGTATATCCGTCCAAATAATAAACCCGAGGGTGTTCTGATGGGCAATCTTTTAAAGTGTCGCATGTCTGCCACCGAACGGGAATATGTCCGGCGCATCAATTTGGTCATAGAGTATATCGAAGAAAATCTTAGTCAGGAAATAAGCCTCGATATATTGGCAAAAAAAGCATTTTTCTCGGCGTTCCATTTTCACAGAATTTTTAGCGCTTGCCTGGGCGAGTCTCCGGCGGATTACGTCCGCCGCGCGAGGCTTGAACGTGCCGCCAACCGGTTAATACACAATCACTACGAGTCTATGACTGAAATCGCCTTTTCGTCGGGGTTTTCGTCATCGTCTTTATTTTCGCGCCTGTTCAAACAGCATTTCGGCATGGCGCCGCAAGCGTGGAGAAAAAACGGGAATACGAATAGCAAGAAAAATAAAATGAATAGCAAGAATAGAAAAGCATCTCCTGTCCTTTTCCGGTATAGTTATAAAGGCAGCAACAAATACCTGGAAAGGAGAAGAAAAATGCTAAAGAATGTAAAAGTTGAAGTAAAAACGTTGCCGGAAATCAAGGTGGCATACGTGTTGCACATGAATGGGTACGAAGATGGCGAAGGCATCAAAAATGCCTACGAAAAAATATGCGCATGGGCGGGGCCGCGGGGCTTTATGTCGGCGGGTACAAGATTGATAGGCATATCGCCTGACAATCCGGACGTAACGCCAAAAAACAAATGCCGGCATTACGCTTGCATTGAAGTAGTCGAAGATGTGAAATCCGAAGGGGAAGTAGGCGTCAGGAAAATATCCGCCGGAACTTATGCAATCGGGCATTTTGAAGGAAAGGATGATATTTTCAAAAAGGCGTATGAATATATGTATGGCTTGTGGCTTCCAGAGAACGGGTATCAACCGGAAAACTGTCCCGCATTTGAGCAATATACAATGAGCCCGCAGGACCATCCCCGGGGGTATTTTGTATTTGATCTGTGTGTGCCGATTAAACCGCTATAAAGGAGATATTGCCATGAAGAAAATAGATTTAAAAAAAGAATATAAGCAGTTTTATTCGGCGAAAGCCGGTAGGCCGGCAATTGTTACCGTTCCTGCGACGAATTTCCTTATGGTTGACGGAATAGGTGATCCAGGCACTGCGCAATCGTTCAAAGAAGCCGTCGGCACGTTATACAGCATATCATACAGCCTTAAGTTCAAATACAAACGAGAAAAAAGCATTGATTATGGCGTCATGCCATTAGAGGGGTTGTGGTGGGCGGATGATATGAACAGTTTCACTAAAGCTGAAAAAGACAATTGGCGCTGGACAGTGATGATTGTTCAACCCGATTTCATTTCATCCCCGGAAGCTCTCGGCACGGTTGAATTGGTAAAGAATAAAAGCAAGTTCAACCGGTTTCCCGCCGTTTACTTTAAGCGCCTGGATGAAGGGCTATCAGCACAAATACTTCATGTCGGGCCTTACAGCACCGAACATGCGACAATAGTTCAACTCCATGAATTCATCAAAGAAAATGGTTTTACACTCACCGGGAAACATCATGAAATATACCTTGGAGATCCGCGCAAAAGCGCCCCCGAAAAACTAAAAACAATCATCCGCCAACCTGTAAAGAAATAGAATTGCAATGCCGCGTCAGCCGTTTTAGGGAGCGCTCTCCGAACGCTCCGGCTATTGCCGTATTGTTATTACGGTGCGACCCCCATATCGCACCCCACAATTAACCCGTCATTTAACGTGTCTCTTTAGCGTTTTGAAGTTGTCGTCGTTATTGCGAGCCCAAAGGGCGCGGCAATCTCGCTTTTCGTCATAAGTAACGTCGAGATTGCTTCGCTCTCGCTCGCAATGACCTCAAACTGCTAAAGAGACACACTGCCACCGAACACGAATACCTAATCACCTAACTCCGTCCCCGGAGAGCGGAGAGTCTTAATCCGGCATCCAGCCTCGACGGAAAATCTAGATTCCGGCTTTCGCCGGAATGACGGCAAGAAGAATTTTTGACGCAAAATGACAGCATTTTATTTCTAAGCGCTAAAGAAAAACGCTTGTAAAAATGTCTTGACTTTTTTACATATATATATAAAAATATCATTATGGGTAAATTGCCGGTAAAACGTTTTCTTGATGAAATTGCGTATTCCGATATCTTCTCGCGGCAGATGAGGTTTGTCGCCGGGCCTCGCCAGTCAGGGAAAACTACGTCGGCGAGATTGCAGTTGGATGCGATGCGCTGCGGCATGTTTTATTATAATTGGGACAGGCGCGAAATCCGCGAACGATACAGGAAAGAAGGTGATTTTTTTTCCAGGGATTTATTGAATATGCCGCCTGCCGGCAGGGCGTGGGCATGTTTCGACGAAATCCACAAGGCGCCGAAATGGAAGAATATATTAAAGGATTTTTTTGATACGCACCAGGATAAGGCCTCGTTTATCGTTACCGGCAGCGCGCGCCTCGATATGTTCAGGCGGGCCGGCGACAGCTTGGCTGGGCGTTACTTCCTGTTTAAAATGAACCCGCTGCTCATTGCTGAAATGGCCGGCCGGAAATACAAGGATATATTGCCGGAGGACAATCCGCAGGCGTACGTGGAAAAAATGATAGCAGGCAAGAGTGGCGCGCAGCGTATAATGGACGATATGCTTCGTTTCAGCTCATTTCCCGAACCGCTTATGAGCGGCAATGAAATTTTTTCAAAAAAATGGCACCAGGAATACCCCGAGCGCATAATAAAGGAAGACCTGCGGGATATTTCATCCATTCATAACCTCGAGAAAGTGATGGATCTTATATATCTTCTGCCGGGCAAAATCGGGGTGCCGCTGTCCATAAACGCATTGCGCGAAGACCTTGAATTAAATTTTAACACTGTCAAAAGCTACATGAACTATCTTGTCTTGACATACGTGTTGTTTGAAGTACCGCCGTACCACAGGAAAAAAACGCGGCTGGTAAAGTCGGAAAAAAAAGCGTATTTTTTTGATTTGGCTCTGGTTGACAACCCGGCTGCCAGGTTTGAGAATTTTGTCGCGCTTGAATTGCTTACAAGGGTAAACCTGTGGAACGATTCGGCCGGGGATACGTTCAAACTGTGTTTTGTCAAAATGCGGGGCGGCAATGAAACGGATTTTCTTCTAACCAGAAACAATGCGCCGTATCTGCTCATCGAGGCCAAAAGCTCTGCGGGCGGAATTGACAGGCACCATTACGCCCACTCGGCGCTGCTCGGGAACATTCCATTCGTGCAGCTAACCAGGGAAAAAGATATTCTAAAAACACACCAAAACCGCTTCTTCGAAGTCTCCGCCTCGCGTTTCCTTTCTTGAAGGGGGCATTCCAAACTGGTAGACTTTGCCGTATCTCTTTAACCCAACTTTTGCATTAGGGCGCGAGAACCGAGGCGAGCGAGGCCGAGAGTTTTTCGGAAGAAAAAGTCCGGCATCGCTCGACGAATTCCGCGACCCTAATGTAAAATTTGGGTTTAAAATAAACAATAACGCTTTCATTTTACAGGCTATTTTTACACAAAAATAGCGGACATAAATTTTTTTAGAAAATACTTGACAAAATTTGGC
>MGVF01000046.1:0-1969 GCA_001800355.1 Elusimicrobia bacterium RIFOXYA2_FULL_50_26 | reverse complement strand
CAAAATTTGGCGCTTGATGTATAATTATGGCAAGGAATAGAAGCAGACGCTACAAGGTGATAATAAATGGAAACACGGGATAAAGAATTCAGCCAGGTGATGGATATCAAAGAATTATCCGAATACCTTGGCATTGGAAAGTCAAAAATATACAGCCTTATACGCCAGAAAAAAATTCCGGCTTCGCGCATAGGGCGCCAATATCGTTTTTCAAAAGAAGTCGTTGATGGCTGGCTTAAAGAACGGCTTATTACTAAAAAAGAAGAGCCGACACTGCCGTTTTATAATAACAACAAGGAAAAAACCAAAGAGCCGGTTGAACAATAATTAAGGAGATGATTCCCGAAAATACGGGTAGTTTTAAGATAGCTGCCCGCGGGGAAAACCAAGCGATGAGCGAACCTGAACTTCTACCAGGTCAGGCAGAAAAAGAAGATATAGCAAATTGGCGTTGGCAGTTACGCAACCGCATCGCTACATTGGGTGAACTTGAGAAATGGGTTAACCTGACTGACGAAGAGAAAAAGGCGGTTCACTATTCGTCCGGCCGCTTGAAAATGGCCATCACCCCCCATTACGCGGGTTTGATGGATAAAAATGATTCCGAATGTCCCTTGCGCCGCCAGGCGATTCCATCCATGGAAGAATTTAAAACCGGCGCAAATGAGCTGCAAGACCCTTGCGGCGAAGAACACGATACCGTAGCCCCCGGGCTTGTACACAGATACCCCGACCGCGTTTTGCTCCTTGTTACCGATGCTTGCGCCATGTATTGCCGCCACTGCACGCGGCGCCGCATAGTCGGCGCCTCCGAAAGCACGTTGGCCGAAGAACAGCTTGAGCAGGCGCTTGACTACATCCGCCAGCACAAGAAAGTGCGCGACGTTCTTATCTCCGGTGGCGATGCCTTCCTGCTTTCCGATGACAGGCTGGACTCGCTACTTGCCCGTTTACGCGCCATCAACCACGTGGAAATTATTCGTATCGGCACGCGCGTACCGGTAACTTTGCCGCAGCGCATCACGCCGGAGTTGATCGCCGTTTTACGCAAATACCATCCATTATATATAAGTATACATTTTAACCATGCAAGGGAAATTTCTCCCGAAACCCGCGATGCCTGCCGCCTGCTTGCCGATGCGGGCATCCCGCTTGGCAGCCAGACCGTTCTTTTAAAAGGAATTAACGACAGGCCCAGCGTTATGATGCGGCTTGTGCAGGAACTTCTTAAAATCCGGGTGCGCCCGTATTATCTTTACCAGTGCGATCTTGCGGCCGGCACCGAGCATCTGCGCACGCCGGTATCTGCCGGCATAAAAATCATACAGGCATTACGCGGGCACACCACGGGATATGCCGTGCCGACGTTCGTAATTGATGCGCCGGGCGGCGGCGGAAAAGTTCCTGTCAATCCCGATTACGTGCTCTCCCGCAGCCGCAAAAGCGTAATCATCCGCAATTACCAGGGAAAGGTGTTCGTCTACCCGGAGAAAAACGGCGTGCATACCCAGGTTGCCGGCAACGGTGCGCCGGTAGCTGTAAAGCATAAGTACGCATAGAAGTTAAAAGTGAAAGGAGGTGACAAACAATGGCAGAAAAAGTAGCCAAAACCGGTGTGAAAAGACAGGACGGTTACCTCTACTTCATCGACAAGGCAGGTGACGTTTCCCGTGTAAAAATGGCACGGGGCGGCAAAAAAGGCGGCAAAGCTGAGAAAGTGACGAAAGCGGGAGTGAAGAAAGAAACTGGATATCTTTACTTCATTGACAAAGCAGGTGATGTCAGCCGCGCGAAAATGGTTCGCCGTGGAAAAGGCGGAAAAGCCGCGAAGCCTAAAGCGAAGAAGAAGAAAAAATAAGAAAACAGGTTGTTGAGGGACCTCAAGTTTGCACAGGAGGGCTTGAACCTCGAGCAAAATTAACCAAATAAAAATAGCTGTTGTGTTACGGCCCCGCGCCGCAACATCACA
>MGVF01000045.1 GCA_001800355.1 Elusimicrobia bacterium RIFOXYA2_FULL_50_26 | reverse complement strand
TAATTAAGCGGTTTCAATCTGCGGCCTGCAACTTCGGAAAACGCGTGCTTACGTAGCTACCGCTACGCCGCGCCCACATTTTCCTGCGTTTCGGCTCGCATATTGAAACCGAAAGACTTTATGTTCGAGTTTCTAAAGTCTGTAAGACAATCTGCCGGGAAGGTGTGGCTTTGAGTCCACCTCAAGCGGTGCGACTTTGAGACAAAAGACTTTTTGGGGACGTCAGCTTTGAATGTTTGAAGCTCATGCTTCCCAAAGGGAAGTATGAGCAAGTTTTCAAAGCTGCCAAAAAGTCTTTTGGCTCATGCCGCAGTGGACTCAAAGCCACACCTTCACGGCACAATAGCCGATAAATCGTTACAACGTTTGACAGATTTTGCGTAACATCAGTTAGTAATAATTTTGCATGTGTCGCTTAATATGCCCGTTCGGGTTGGGGGGTAATAATGAAGTATATTGCAGTTATAATTGTTGCAGTCGCGGCGCTTTGGTTTTATGAGTTGCCTGCATGTGCAATGCCCGTGCAGGTGGATACGTTGTTGCATGGCCGGGTGGCCTGGGGCGCATGGCGGCTACCGCCGCCGGAAGCGGCATCGCCGGTATTTGGGGCGGCGGCATTCGTCGCGGTTTCCATCCTGAAGCAAATCTATTCCCGTTTCAGAAAATTGTTTGATATCGCAGGGGCCGTAATTGCGCTCTCATTCCTGTTCCCTGTTGCCGTAATCGCTGCCTTGCTTGTATTCCTGGATTCTCCCGGGCCTGTATTTTTTATGCAGACAAGGATCGGTCTCAATAGAAGGAACACTCGCCCGCATGGCGGTATTGAGAATGACCGGCGGACGCGCGGTAACGCCGGCATCCCGTTCCGAGTATTGAAATTCAGAACCATGCGCGTTGATGCCGAGGCAGGCACGGGGCCTGTGTGGGCAAGCAGTAATGATTCCCGCGTTACCCGCATAGGGCGTTTGCTGAGGAAATCACGGATTGACGAGGTACCGCAGTTTATAAACGTGCTTCGCGGCGAGATGAGCATAGTCGGCCCGCGGCCGGAACGCCCTGTATTTATAAAAGTACTCAATGAGAATGTGCGCGGTTATGCCAGGCGCCTGGAAATAAAGCCGGGGATAACAGGCCTTGCACAGGTGCGTTACCGTTACGCGGCAACGGTTTCCGATGCACGGCGGAAATTGAAATATGATTTATTGTATCTCAGGAAAGTTTCTTTCGTCGTGGATTTTTGGATATTGATAGCTACATTCGGGACGGTATTGTTCGCCAGGGGGGCGCGGTAATTTAAACCATGGGAATGCTTTACAGAATCAGAGGCATCGGTAATTTGGCAATTGACGCGATAACGTTATTGTTAAGGTACCCTGTAATGGGTGTGCCGTTTCTTTTCACCGGCATCTCATACGTTGCGGCCATGATCGCGCTTTATTTTGTGTCTCTTGCCGTGTCGCCGCCTGAAATTGACGCTTACATAAGCGGTGGTTGGGTTGACTACCCGGCATACGCGCCGGCAGTGCCGCATCTTGTGGATTATGGCATATACATGGCGGCCGCAAGCGTCGGGGTGATGGTCGCAGGAAGCGCATCCTATATGATGTACCAGGCCGTTAACGGGCGACTGCCGGATGTGTCGCTTGCAATCAGGAGGACGGTAAGAAAGTTTCCTTCAATAGTTACGGCATCGGTGGGAACGCTTCTATGCGCTTCGTTGTGCATGATGTTTCTTGCATATGTTTTGCCGCAGGCGTGGCCGGCCTGGTTGAAACGTGCGATTGAATTCGTATCAATAGCCGGCATACAGGCAGTATATGTATTCTTTGTCCCGATGGCCGTAATCGAACAGAAAAATTTTACCGTATCTTTGGCAGGCGTTTTTGAATTTTTCCGGCATTATGGGTTTGAGGCGGTAACGGTCGTGCTTGTCCCGTCAATGCTGTTTGTGCCGCTTTATTATGTTCCGGACATTACCGCAGTGATGGCAAGTTACCGGCTGCCGGGCGTTCTTGTTATTGCCATCGCCATTCGCATCTTATTACTGGTGGCGATAGACATGTCAACGGTGCTTTTATCAGCTTGCCTGTTTTCGCGCTGCCGTAGAGAAAAACTCACCCAGGGGGGATAAATATATGACAGACAAAAAATCCGCAGTGCAACAGGGATACCGGGATAAACTGGAGTCATTTATCAGGTGGCGATGGTTCATGGTGGGGCCGCTGCTCATCTCTGTTATTGTTTCGATTTTCGTCAGCATAATGCTGTCTCCCCAGTATGAGACATCCTCCCTGATACAAATAAGCGATAAACAAATAGTTGACCCGCTTGTAGAAGGCCTTGCCGTATCGCCCAAGCCCAAGGAACAGATCGAGGCGCTGTTAAAATACGTACAATCGTGGCCGAGGTTGCAGAAGCTCGTCGAAAACCTTAACCTTGACACGGGCAGTTCGGACAAGGAACGCGAGAGATACATATTAAGCTTGCGAAAACGCATAAAGATAGAAATGAAGGGAAGCGATCTGGTGCAGGTGTCGTACTTCGACCCGGATCCTGTTGCGGCGCAAAAAGTGGTAAATACGATTACCCGCGATTTCATAGAGGAAAACATGCGCATAAAGAAAGAAGAGGCGCGCAAGGCCATAGAGTTTATCGGCGAACAGTTAAACATATACCGCAAGAAGCTGGAGGATTCGGAGAAAAATTTTGCAACGCACAAGATTGACGCGGACCTGCGCACGTCGCTAAACCGAAAGAAACTGTTGTCCGATCAGCTCTCGAGCCTGCAAAAGATAATACCTTCCCAGGTTAAGATGGAGCACAGCCCCGTGTTTTCGCGCCTGCAATCGCACCTTGCGGAGCTTGAAATCGAACGGGCGCGGTTGAAGATGGATTCCAAGGCGGAACACCCGCGCCTGGTGGAGCTTAACAGGGAGATCGAAGAACTGCGCCGGAATATTGATGCCGAATTGAAAAAGGACATGGTTCGCGAGAGTGTTTCAATGGTTAACCCCTCATATTTCGAATCCGAGCAGGAGCTGAAGAAACTGGAGATGGATCTTGATTATCTTGCCAAGCGCAAGAAGGAGCTTGAAGAAAGCGGCATAAGGTTTGACCGGCAATTGTCGGAAGAAGAGCTTGCGACGTTGCAAACCGGAAAGAAGGTCGACGAGGACATATACCAGGTGCTGCTAAAACAAATGGAGGCGGCGTATGTTTCGGAACGCCTCCAGGATTCCGACAAGGCGGCGCGGCTTACGGTTATAGAATATGCGCGGCTTCCGATAAGCCCCATGAAGCCGATTCGCGGCAAGGTGATGTTCGTCGGCATATTCATGGGGCTGCTTGCCGGCATGGGGCTTGTGTTTACCATGGAGTACCTGGACCGTTCCTTCCGCACGGTCGAAGACGCAAAATCCGTGCTTAACCTGCCGGTTCTCGGATCAATATCGCGGCTGATAGCCTGCGCCGGCGGCGCGAAAACCATGCGCCGGCGCTGGGGGGAAATGCTGCGCCGGTACCTGCAGAAGCATAAGATGCTTTCGGAATTGCGTTTTATCTCGCCTCATATCGCAAAAAAATCGTTTCATTCGCCGGTGTCGGAACATGCCATATTATACCACGAGCCGAAATGCGCGATAGCCGAGGAATTTCGCATCGTGCGCACTAACATACAGCACTACAGCGAGCAGGCCGCGCTTCGCAAGCTTATGGTAACAAGCTCCGTTCATTCGGAAGGCAAAAGCACTACAAGCATGAACCTTGCCATCGCGCTGGCGGACAGCGGCAAGAATACGCTTCTTATTGACGCCGACCTGCGCAGGGGTATGCTGCATGAGCATCTTTCCGTGCCTCAAAGCCCGGGGCTTTCCACGCTGTTGCATGGTTCCATGCTTATGGAAGCCGCGTTTGCGAGAACTGAAATAAGGAATCTCACGCTTATCCCGTGCGGCACAAGGCCGGTGCGCCCCGCGGAACTGCTTGGATCGCGCGCCATGGAACAACTGTTAAGCAAGGGGGCGGCATCCTTCGATGTCGTGATAATTGACGCGCCGCCGGTTTTGAACCTTCCTGATGCCAGTATACTTTCACGCCTGTGCGACGGCGTAGTTCTGATAGTTCAGGCGGAACGTACGCAGCGCGAAGAGGCGCTGCGCGCGCATGGTATGCTTGCCCAGGCGCGGGCAAACATTATCGGGTTTGTGCTTACAAACGTTCAGTATTATATCCCGAAGTACCTCTATGACTACTACTATGGCAGGTAAAAATACATGATTACCGTCGAAACTATTACTACCGTCGAGGGGTTTCTTGCTCTTGAGAGCGTGTGGAACCGTGTGCTCGAAAAGTGTTCCAACGAGAACCTGTGCCTGACGTTCGAATGGTTTACGTCATGGCTTGCAGGTTTCGGCGGAGGTAAAAACTTGTTCGTGCTTGTGATCAGGAAAGACGGTGTGATAATAGGTTTTGCGCCGCTTATGATAACGCATACAAGGTATCGCAACCTGCCGGCGAGCGAGGTCGGTTTTATACAAAATGACTATTCTCCAAGCTCCGATTTTATTATTTATGAAAACCAGGCCGAAGCCATAAGCGCGGTTATTGACTACCTGCTTGCGCTTCAAAACTGGGATGTTATTTCTTTGCGCAACATGCCAAAGGACTCGCCCAACTATCCGGCGCTTGTTCAAACCCTGGCGCAAAAGGGTATTATTTACGGCACAGGCCCCGGCCTGTCTTCGCCTTTCATAAGAATACAGACGGACTGGGAAACGTTCATGGCTTCACGCACCAGGAAATTCAGGAAGGCGATTCGCAACAAGATGAACAGGATCAAGAAATGGGGAGCCTACGAGATAAAGACAATTGACACTATTGACGATAACGGCAGCGTTCTCGAACATATATTTGCAATATCAAAAAACAGCTGGAAGGCCGACTATGATAAAGACATAGTATCGAACGATAACAACATGAGGTTTTTTACCGCGTTGTCGAAAACTGCCGCCCGGAAAGGCTGGCTTAAAATATGGTTGCTAAACGTGGACGGCAAACCGGTGGCGTATGAGTACCACCTTGCATACAAGGGCAGGCTTCACGCCCTGCGTTCGGACTACGACAGAAGTTACCGCCTCAGCTCGCCCGGTTCTATACTTGATATGCATATAGTGGAAAATGCGTTTTCAGGACATGTCAGGGAATATGACATGTGCGGCAGCAGTGACTTTTACAAGTTGAACTGGACGTCGGATATACGTGAACATGCGCGCATTCTTATATTTCGGGATACGGTATACGGCAGGATGTTGTATTTTCTTGAGTTTAAAGTTATTTCGCTTTTGAAAAAATACGAACCCGTAAAAAAACTGCGGGAAGCATTTCTATCCCAAACGTACGTGCGCCATTGAAAATTTTAAGCGGATATACCCCCTCACCCCACCCTCTCCCCGTCGGGGAGAGGGGGAAGTCGTGAACGTCGTTTCTCCTCTCCCCGTCGGGGAGAGGATTAAAGGTGAGGGGGAATCAGGGGGGGATGATGAAACTAATCAGCAATACGTACACTTATCTCAACAGGTTTGTCGCCCGCGAAGTTAATTACCACAGGATTAAGCCCACGAACATGTTGTTATACCTTACCAATCGCTGCACGTCTCAATGCCGCTCATGCACCATGTGGGAGCGAAAGGTTACAGCCCGGGAGATGACGCTTGCCGAATGGAAACGGTTTATAGACATGATGGCCGGCCGCAATATCATTAACGTTGAAATGTTTGGCGGGGATGCGTTGATGCGCAAGGATGTTCTCTTCCCGATAACGGAATATATTAAAAAGAAGGGCATCCCGCAGGTGGACCTTACGACCAATTGTAACCTTATGGACGAAGAAACGGCCGACGCTGTGGTGGATTCCGGCATTGACATAGTTTACGTGTCCCTTGACGGCGTAGGTGAACTTCATGACAATGTGCGCGGGGTTGCCGGTTCGTTTGAGAGAACAAGAAAAGGCATAGAAAACCTGCTAAAAGCCAGGATGAACAATAAAAAGCCCGCGATCACTCTTAATTGCACTATCTCCTCGCTTAATATAAGAGGTTTCGACCGCGTACTTGCATTCGGCGAAGAAATCGGGGTGGATAAGGTATCTTTCGAATATGTCGGGCAGTTTCCGATGTCCAGTGTCGCGGGATCATCCATCCATGGCATTACGCCGGAACCGTATTATGTGTCGCAGGACAATCCCATTTATCTTAGTTATGAACAGGCGAAGTATCTCAAATTCAAGATCAGGATGATGAGGGATACCGCCCGGAATATGAGCGTGCGTTTCAATGCCAGTAACATAGATTGCCTTACTGTCGAGAATATGGCGCGCGGAGTATTCCCGAACAGGAAATGCTACATATGCCGCTACCTTGTGATAGTTGATCCTTATGGAAACATCCTGCCATGTCCGTTTTTTAACACTTACGTCCTCGGTAACGTGCGCAATAATCATTTCGATGATATATGGCAAAACGAGCGCCACAAGATGTTTGTGCGGTATTCCGGCGAAAACCGTCTGGATATGTGCCGGTACTGCATACTTGGAGTGGAACGAAATCCAACGTTTTGGCAGGCGGTAAAAAAGCAATACCTGGAATATACGGGGAAAGGATACGACGAACAATGAACCCAACTTTTGCAAATCCCGGTGTTGCGGACATGCTGCGCCATGTGGCGGGCAAAGCGGTGTCGCTTTTATATGAAACCAACGATGCTTTCTGGTTTGAGCGGAATCTTTACTATCCGGTAGCCGCCGTGCGGCCTGCGATAGATGTTGACATTGATATGGACGCGGGCGAAAAAACTATATCGTGGATAAAGACGTCCGGAGAAAGATGGATGTTCAATGCGAATGAATCGCGCACGGCCGGCAAGGCGCGCCACTACTTCCCGTCCGTCGCATACAAGGGAGATTTAATAGGTTATGCCAAGGTCGCCACGCAACGTGTATACATACATGATTACAGGCGGGAGATTGCGTTGCCTGAACGCACGGCGTTTATTTACGATACGTACGTGTCCCCGCGGTTTCGCGGGCGTAAAGTGGCGCGTTACCTTATTTCCAAAATAATGCTTCGCCTCCGCGGCGACGGGTTTGACGTCGTAGGCTGCCACATACCGCCGTGGAACAGTTCTTCGATAAACGCTTACACAGGCGCGGGTTTTAAGTGCGTCCGGTATGCCAGGTACAGGCGCATCGCCGCTATAGGCTGGATAGAAGAAAGGAAACTTCAGTGATAAAACAGATCGCTTCCTACGAGGAATTTCGCGGGTTAAGGGATGAATGGGACGCGCTTCTTGAAAAAAGCGGCGCCGGCTCGATATTCCTGACATGGGAATGGATGAACTCGTGGTGGAATAATTTTAAGCGTACAAACGAGCTTTACGTTCTGGTAGGGCGAGACGCCTCCGGTGGCATAATCGGCATCGCGCCTCTGATGAAACGCAGTAAGAAGGTTTTCGGCGTAACGTTGCGCTGCATAGAGTTTATCAGCGCCGGGGCTGAAACGACGCCTGATTATCTTAATTTTATCATGGCCGCAGGTTGCGAGGATCTCTTTATCAGGGAAGTTTTGGCTTACGCGGAAGCGCGGCGTGAAGAGTGGGATATTATATCGCTTATGGCTGTGAGCGAGGATGGCGATATGCTTTCCCGCATTCGGAGCGTCCTTGGCAAAAGCCATGATTATGCCATACGAAGCGGGGGTAGCTGCGTATTTATGGAATTGCCGAAAACATGGGATGAATACGTTAAAAAACTTTCGCGCAAAAGTCGCTACAACATAATGAAAAAAGAGCGTGAGCTTGCCAGCAAATGCCGGCTGGAATTTACCATATGTGATTCGGCGGGGGCGTTAAATGAGACAATCGAAACGCTCTCCGAATTGCATCGCAAGCGCATGTTGCAGAAAGGAATCTCCGGCAGCAGCATTACCGGCGGCTTCTGGAAATTCCAGAAGGACGTGGCCGGTGATTTTTTCGCAAAAGGCTGGCTCCTGATAGGCTTGCTTAAGGCTGACGGCAAAATTATAGCCTGCCAGTACGCGTACCTTTACCGCAACAAGCTATTCCATTATCAATCAGGGTTCGACCCCGCCTGGCGTAAATACAGTATAGGGTTGATATCGAACGCGCACATGATACAGGAATCAATCCGGCGCGGGTTAACCGAATACGATTTTCTCAGAGGTAACGAGGATTATAAATATCATTGGGGGTCGCGTGCAAGGGCGTGCAGCGATATTATCATTTCGGGCAGAAACGTAAGGGCTAAATTTTTCATGCTGGCGCGCCACTGCCAGGAGTTGATGCAGCAGGCAAAGAGCAGGTTTGCCCAGGGAAGGAACTGATGCTTACCGCAATTTTAAAGGAAACGGCCGGCGCTGCGCTTTATCACACGGGCTTATTGCGTGTCGCGGCCGGGTGGCTGCCGTCGTACCGGGGTATTAAAGTCCTTGCATGGCACAGGGTTAACGATGATGCCGACCCTATAGGCGGCATGTCGGTTTCAACTGAAAATTTCCGTCGGCAGATGAAGTATTTAAAAGAGAAATGCGACGTTTTAACGCTTGAACGCGCAATGGATTTGCTTTTTAGCGGCGACGCATTGCCGCCTGACGGCGTGGTGGTAACATTCGATGACGGTTACAGGGATAATTACGAAAACGCGTTTCCCGTGCTGAAGGATTACGGCATACCCGCAACCATATTTTTAAGCGCCGAAGCGGTCGAAAAATCCTCTGCTCTATGGTTTGATTCCGTGGCGGAGCTTGTGATGTCGCGGTTAAAAGACAGTATAGATCTTTCGGGGTACGGCCTGCCGGTATTGGAAGCCGGTTCACAACAAGAAAAATCAGCAGTCCTTGGCAGTATACTTGCGTTTTTAAAAAACAGCAGCAGTTTCATCCGGCGGGAAGTAATCGGGGAATTGCAAAAACAATGTTGCGCCGGCGCAGGCAAGGCCGAAGGCAAAAGGGTAATGTTGTCCCGTGACGATATAAGGCTTATGAGCGCATGCGGCATAGATTTTGAAAGCCATGGCATGAACCATTGCATATTGTCAAATCTTACGGATGCTGAAATGGAATATGAAATAAGCGAGTCTGCAAGGATTATTGAGAAAATGACAGGCAGGCCGGTCAGGTATTTTGCATATCCCAACGGCGGCGCACGGGACTACGATGGCCGCGCGGCGCTCTTCCTGGCAAGGCACGGTTACCGTGCGGCATTCACGCTTGAGAAGGGCGCCAACAGCAACGCGGCGCGCCGTTTTGCGATGAGGCGCATAGCCGTTACAAAAGGAATGGAATCGAATTTTCGCGGTTCATTTTCACGCGCTATTTTTGCGTCCGAGCTTGCCGGAGTTTTCCAGGCAATGAGGGTAAATGAATGAATATGTCTCTTAAAAGCCAGGCGGCACGAGGCGTAAAATGGCAGGTGGCGGTAAGCGTTATCCAAAAGATA
>MGVF01000044.1 GCA_001800355.1 Elusimicrobia bacterium RIFOXYA2_FULL_50_26 | reverse complement strand
TTGAATCCGGACAAAATTGGCGCTGCAAAATTCATCTTATCGGGTTAACAGGCCACAGGGTGGCCTCAAAGCCACACCTTCCCGGCAGGTTGTCTTACACAGACTTTAGAAACTCGAACCTTAAAGCCGTTAGGTTTCAATATGCGAGCCGAAACACAGGAAAAGGTGGGCGCGGCGTAGCGGTAGCTACGTAAGCCCGCGTTTTCCGAAGTTGGAGGCCGCAGATTGAAACCGCTTAATTACGAAATAACTGCTTGAGAAACATAAGCTATGAATAGAATATTCAAGGATCGTATTGATGCGGGCGTAAAGCTTGCGGAAGAATTGAAGCGGGAATTGCCGGCCGGTTGCGTCAACCCTATCGTGTTTGGCATACCTAAAGGCGGTATAGCGGTGGGCTACCCGGTAGCTGAAGCACTTTCGTGCAGGCTTGAATCCATAACTGTCCGGAAACTGCCCACGCCGGGAAACGAGCAGTTCGGCTTCGGAGCCGTAACCCTGGACAGGGAAATTATATTAAACCAGGAAACACTCGACATGGGATACGTCCGCAAGGATGAAATTCCCGGAATAGTTAACAGGGTCTACAAGGAAGTGTTGCGCAGGGACGGCGAGTACCGCAAGGGGCGGCCTTTCCCCGCGCTGGAACGGCATTGCGCTATCATAGTGGACGACGGCCTTGCCACCGGCTACACCATGCTTGCGGCGATCCTGCTTGCGCGGAAAAGGAATGCGCACAAAGTTATATCCGCGGTGCCGGTGGCGCACTACGAAGCCTATAACGCCGTGCGGAGCAAAGTTGACAAGATAATCTGCCTGCAAATAGAACAACCGGCAGCCTTCGCGGTGGCCGCCTACTACGAAAGTTTCCCGGATATGACGGACGAGCAAGTAATCACCCTGCTTTCAACAGCACGCGAAAAAAAGACGCCTGAAACAGTATAGTCCAAAACCCGCCTTTAAATTTTGCGCTTCCCCTTATTTTTTGATAAAATTATAGGGCTTATTATTATTACAATACCATTCTGTGTCAGAATTGCACCTTTTGTCATTGCGAAGGAGCGAAGCGACTGCGGCAATCTCGCCGTTATTACGGCAGCAAACAACGAGATTGCTTCGGCTAAAGCCTCGCAATGACAGGAAAAACGTGATTATGACACAGTACTATACCAGAGGAATATATGTTAAAAATGTTACTTAACGCTATTTTCGGCTCCCAGAACGAGCGAGAGTTGAAGAAACTTGCCGTAATCGTTGACAGCGTCAACTTTTTTGAGACTCAAACCGCCGCATTGTCAGACGAAGAACTAAAAGGAAAAACAACGGAATTCAGGAACAGGCTTGGCGGCGGCGAAACTCTCGCGGCATTGCTGCCCGAGGCGTTCGCGTGCGTGCGCGAGGCCGCGCGGCGCACCATAAAACTCCGCCATTTCGACGTGCAGCTAATCGGCGGCATGGCGCTGCACCAGGGCAAAATCGCGGAAATGAAGACGGGCGAAGGCAAAACCCTCGTCGCAACGCTGGCAGCTTATATTAATTCGCTTGAAGCGAAAGGCGTTCACATAGTTACGGTCAACGATTACCTTGCGCGGCGCGACCGCTCATGGATGGGGCCTGTGTTTGAATTCATGGGGCTTAGCGTGGGTTTCGTTCAGCATGATATGCCCACCACCGAGCGCCGGCAGGCTTATGCCTGCGACATTACCTATGTTACAAATAACGAACTCGGGTTCGATTACCTGCGCGACAACATGGTGGTGTCAAAAGACGACAGGGTGTTGCGGCCGCTCAATTATGCGATAGTAGACGAAGTGGACTCCATTCTTATAGACGAGGCGCGCACGCCTCTTATCATATCGGGGCCGGCTGAGGAATCCACCGATAAGTATTACCTGTGCAACCGCATTATTCCTCACCTTAAAGGGCGCAACATTACCGAGGCCGAGGAAATTGAGGCGAAATACAAGGGCACTGACCTTAGCACCGGATTCGATTACATAGTTGATGAAAAAAACCATTCCATAGTGTTGACCGAGCAGGGGGTTCAAAAATCGGAAAACCTGCTGGGCGTAAACAATATATATGACGATCTTAAAGGCGAATGGGTGCATCACATCACGCAGGCGCTGCGCGCCCATAACCTGTTTAAGCGCGACGTGCATTACGTTATAAAGGACGGGCAGGTCATAATCGTGGATGAATTTACCGGCCGCCTTATGCCGGGCCGCCGCTGGTCGGAAGGCCTGCACCAGGCCGTTGAGGCAAAGGAACACCTGCATATCGCCGAGGAAAACCAGACACTGGCCACCATAACTTTCCAGAATTTTTTCCGTATGTACAAAAAGCTGGCCGGCATGACCGGCACGGCCATGACCGAAGCTCCTGAATTCTGGGAAATATACAAGCTTGACACCATAGAGATACCGACGCACAACAAGATGGTGCGCGCTGACCACGCGGACGTCATCTATCGCACGGAACGCGAGAAGAACGACGCCATAATTAACGAGATAGAATCGCTGTGGAAAAAAGGACAGCCCGTGCTGGTCGGCACGCGCTCCATCGAAAAATCGGAAAAAATTTCCAATATGCTGCGGCGTAAAGGCGTGCCGCACCAGGTGCTGAACGCAAAATACCACGAGATGGAAGCCCAGATCATCGCCCAGGCCGGCAAAAAAGGAACTGTAACTATAGCAACGAATATGGCCGGGCGAGGCACGGACATCGTGCTGGGCGGAAACCCGACGACACCTGAGGAAGCCGCTCTGGTGCGGGACCTGGGCGGGCTGCACATACTCGGCACGGAACGCCATGAAGCGCGCCGAATAGACAACCAGTTGCGCGGACGATCCGGCCGCCAGGGCGATCCGGGTTCATCGCGCTTTTTTCTGTCTCTTGAAGACGAACTTATGAGGCTGTTCGGGTCGGAACGCATTTCCATACTGATGCAGAAACTCGGCATGAAGGAAGGCGAGGAGATACAGCACCCATGGATATCAAAGTCCATAGAAGGCGCCCAGCGTAAGGTCGAGGCCATGAACTTCGACATACGCAAACAGCTTATCGAATACGATAACGTGATGAATAAGCAGCGCGAGGCGGTCTATCGCCTGCGCAACGAGATACTTGAAGGCGAAGACATTTCCCAGACTACGAAAGACATGATAGCGGAATCCGTCGAAGAAAAAGCGGATCTCTGGGCGCCGGCAAAGGCCTACCCCGAGCAGTGGGACTGGACTAGCCTTGAAGCATGGCTGCACCGCACCTTCGGATTGAGGCTTGAGCTTAACGAGGATGCCCGCATACATCTTTCTTCTCCCGTTCTTATCGAGTTGCTGCACGAAAAAACGCTTGAAGCCTATGAAAAGCGCCGCACGGGACTGACCCCGCCGTTTTTCCATCATATTGAACGCATGATACTTCTGCAAATGATAGACACTGCATGGAAAGAACATCTCTATGACCTCGACCAGGTTAAGAAAGGCATAGGGCTTCGCGCATACGGGCAGAAAGACCCGCGCATAGAATACCAGAAGGAATCATTCTCTCTGTTCGAACAGATGATGCACCGGATACGCGAGGCGACAGTGGAATATCTTTTCCGCATTCAAGCCGAACCGCAGCAGGCAAGGCGAATAGCCCCTGCCGCTTCTTTTGAAAAACAACCGGTTGCCGTCGGCGTAAAACCGGCCGCGGTTGCACCGGCAGTCAATAAAATTGCAGCCGCCGATACTGTCGCGCCGATAGACAAGCTGGGGCGCAACGACCCGTGCCCATGCGGCAGCGGCAAAAAGTATAAAAAATGCTGCGGAAAGTAAGGTTAATCATCCCATGCCAAAAACCATCAGCGCCAAGGATCTGAGAAACGAAATCAACCTGCTCCACCAGATCATCGAGATTATAGGCCAGTCCGTAAACCCGGGCCAAATGCTCCAGCAGATAGCCCGCGTCCTTGCCGGGCATTTCAAGGGAGATAGTTGCTTTATTTACCTGCTGGATAGAAAATCGTCGGTACTCACACTCCTGGGAGCCTGGCCGCCTCACCCGGCGCAGGTGGGAAAACTGCGCATAGATTCCGGCGAAGGCATAACCGGCTGGGTGGCAAGCCACAAAAAGCCTGTCATGCTCGCAAAAAACGCATCACTTGACCCCCGGTTCAAGTTATTCGTAAACCTGCCGGAAGACAAGTACTCGGCTTTTCTTTCCGTCCCGATACTCATGGGCGGAGAACCCATCGGCGTCATCAACCTGATGAACCGGAAGCACCGCGCCTTCACTCAAAACCACGTAAAACTTCTTACCAGCATCGCAAGCCAGCTTTCAGGCGCGATAGAAAAGGCCCAGGTTTCGCAACTGCTGGAGCGCAAGGCAAAGCAGCTCGAAACCATCGGCCATCTTTCGCGCACCATAGTCTCGACGGCATACCTCCAGGAAATCCTGCAGCTTATCGTTACCATGACGGCGCAGACCATGAATTCCAAGATATGCTCGCTTATGCTTCTCAATGAACAAGGCGGCGAACTTTCCATAGCGGCAACACAGAGCCTCTCGGAGGAATACCGCAAAAAACCCCCGCTGAAAGTAGGCCAATCCATTTCCGGCAGGGCGCTGCAGGAGAAACAACCGATAGCGGTCTCCGACGTTACCAGGGAGCCGGGCTACGGCTATCCCGAGATCGCCCGGCGCGAGGGATTGTGCTCGATGCTGGCCGTGCCAATGCTGATAAAAAACAAGCCCATCGGCGTCATAAACTGTTATACAACCGCCGAGCATACGTTTAGCGACGAAGAAATTCACATACTGCAAACAATCGCCAACCAGGCGGCTGTGGCCATAGAAAATACCAGGCTTCTTGAGGAATCACGTACAACGAAAGAAGCCCTTGAAACGCGCAAAATAGTTGAACGCTCCAAGGGCATGTTGATGAAAACGCGTTCAATGAGCGAAGAAGAGGCGTTCCAGTTCATCCAGCGCCAGGCAATGAACCTGCGCCGCACAATGCGCGAGGTAGCCGAGGCAATCCTTCTAAGCGACGGCCTGAAAAATAAATAGTATTGAACTTATTCCGCGTTCACCCGTCATTGCGAGGAGTGAAGCGACGAAGCAATCTCTTTGTTTACGAAGCAAAACCATGATTGCTTCGTTCCGCTCGCAATGATACGGGAGTTGGAGATTCCCCGTTGAAATATGTTAAAAAATATCGCACTATTCTCGTTGCTCTGGCCAGCGGCGTTTTATTGTTTCTTTCATTCCCTGCAAACAATCTGTTCCCTCTGGCATGGGTGGCGCTTGTTCCCCTGATATACCTGCTGCCATACCAGACCCCGCCCCGTGCTTTTCTTACAGGTTTTCTTGCCGGCTTTATCTCCTACCTTGGAATACTTTACTGGCTTTTCCCGATGCTGCATTTCAATACAGGTTCATTATGGCAGGCCGCCGTGGCCTTCATTGCGCTTTGCGCCTACTGCGCCCTTTACATGGGTTTGTGGGCGGTAATAGTGCGGCGAACGCGCAGTACGTCCGTGATACGTTTTTCGCTTTTTGCCGCGGCGGCATGGGTTTCGCTTGAATACGTCCGCACCTATGCGCTCGGTGGTTTTCCGTGGGCGCTACTGGGCTATTCGCAGTGGAAATTCCTGCCGCTTATCCAGCTTGCACAATACAGCGGGGTTTACGGTGTATCCTTTCTCATTATTTTTTTTGCCGCAGGCCTGTCGCAATTTCTAAGGACAAAACGCTGGGCAAACATCACAGGGCTAATCGGCGCAATGATTATAATCATAATGTCAGGCTATATCCTGCTGATAAAAAATTCGTTTATTCCGCCGCCACCATATATTAAAGCCGCCGTAATCCAGGGCAATATAGATCAATATAAAAAATGGGATGCGGCGTTTGAAAACGAGATACTGGATACGTATGCAAAGCTCGCGCAAAAAGCGGCAAAATACCAGCCTGACATAATAATATGGCCGGAAACCGCCGTGCCGGGTTTCCTGCCGGCCGACGCAAAATTGTACGGATGGCTTAGTAACCTTGCCAGGGAAACAAACACATACAACCTCGTAGGCGCGCCGTTTAACGACGGCGGAACCAGATTCTACAACGCATCCTTTCTATTCGGGCCATACGGTGAAATACTGGGCTGGCACAGGAAAACGCATCTTGTGCCGTTCGGCGAATATGTCCCTTTTCGCAGTTTGCTGTCGAGATGGTTCGGGGTGTTGAACCGCCTTGGCGATTTCTACGCCGCGAAGGATCCCATTGTTCTCTCGGTAAAATCGGTGTTGTGGGGAACGACTATATGCTCGGAAAATTTTTTCGGCAGCAAAACGGCCAGGCTGGTGCGTAACGGCGCGCAGGTGCTTGCAAACCAGACCAACGATGCCTGGTTTTTTAAAACCGCGGCGGCGGACCAGCATTTTGTAATGAACGTATTTCGCGCCGTAGAAAACCGCCGCATGGTTGTGGTAAGCGGAAACACCGGCGTCTCCGGCGTAATAGAGCCTTCGGGAAAAATCACCCACCGCGCCGCGCCGTTTACAACCACATATTTCGTAAGCCAGATCTCTCCCTTGAGAGGGCTCACATTTTACACGCGATGGGGAGACCTGGCCGCATGGATTTGCATAGTGATAACAATAATAGCGCTGTTCCATGCCCTGTATTACCGCAGAAAGTTCCGGCATCAACTTAAGGAGAAACTATAATGATTGAACAATTGAAAGAAAAACTTGATTTCCTCGGGAGGTCTCTTTGATATAGAAAAACAAAAACAGGATATCGCATCCCTTGAACGGCAATCTTCCGCGCCTGAATTCTGGAGCAACCCGCAAGAAGCGCGCGAGGTTATGAGCCGGCTGAATACACTTAAACGCACGGTGCAATTGTGGGAAAAACTCGGGAAGGAACTTGCGGACGCAGGCGCCCTCCGGGAACTTGCCCTCCAGGAAAAAGACGAAAGTATAATTGCGGAAACCGAACATACCGTAGAAAAAATCAATAGCGAAATAACAGACCTTGAAATCGCCACAAAACTCTCCGGCGAATTTGACTCGCTAAACGCCATCGTTTCCATACATGCCGGCGCGGGCGGCACGGAATCGTGCGACTGGGCGGAAATGCTTTTGCGCCTTTATACGCGCTGGGCGGAGAAAAAAGGGTTCCGCGCGACGATTACGGATATACTTCCCGGCGAAGAAGCGGGCATAAAAAGCGTAACTTTTCTTATCGAGGGTGAATACTGTTACGGCCTGCTGCAATCTGAGCTCGGCGTGCATCGCCTGGTGCGCATATCCCCGTTCGATGCCAACAAACGCCGGCACACTTCATTTGCTTCCGTTGACGTTATACCTGAGATAGATGAAAGCATTGAAATAAAAATCGAGGAGAAAGACCTGCGCATAGACACCTACCGCGCTTCGGGACACGGCGGCCAGCACGTAAACAAAACCGATTCCGCGGTCCGAATAACGCACCTGCCCACCGGCACCGTGATAGCCTGCCAGAACGAGCGCTCGCAGTTCAAAAACCGCGAGATGGCGATGAAACTGCTGAAAGCCCAACTTTTTGAACTTGAACGGGAAAAGAAGCGCCAAGCCGTCGAAAAACACTATGACGAAAAGGGAGCCATCGCCTGGGGCAGCCAGATAAGGTCATATGTATTCATGCCTTACCAGCTTGTAAAAGACCACCGCACCGCAAAAGAAATACCACAGGTTGACCTTGTAATGGATGGCGAAATCAACCCCTTCATTTCAGCCTACCTTAACTGGAAACTCGAAAAAAAGTCAAACGTGAAATAACTATAAAAATCCATCATTTTCCTATTTGACAAACCCCGAAAAAACGGATATAATTCTTAATCATCCTTTCATAATTATGCCAGGCCGGAGGGCTGCCATGCCGACTATTCTTGTCGTTGACGATGAAAAAAACGTACTGGAACTTTTGCAGTTCATCCTGCAAAAAGAAGGCTTTACCGTAGAATTGGCAATGAACGGCCGCGAAGCCTTGGAAAAACTTGGGCTAATGCCGTCGAATGAAACATCCTTAAAGCCGGATCTGATCGTTCTCGACATCATGATGCCGGAGATTGACGGCTACACGGTGCAAAATAAATTAAACGACGATCCCCAGACACGAAACATCCCGATAGTGATCCTCACGGCAAAGGGGCAGATGCGCGAGCTTTTCGGAATGGCAACGAACGTCGTGGCATATATTGAGAAACCGTTTGACCCCCAAATGCTGAAAAATAAAATTGTCCAGCTTATGACGGAAAAAAAATGAACGAAACAACCACTCCTCTCGAACAGATCGTAGCCACGCGCAAGGAAAAAGTGGAAAATCTGCGCAAGCAGGGAATAAACCCGTATCCGGCGAAATTTGCAGTAAAATCAACCACGGCGGAATTGCAGGAAAGCTTCAAGGCTCTTGCCGTCGGGGATTCCGGCACGGACCAGGTTACCGTAGCCGGCCGGATGACTTCCCGCCGGGACATGGGCAAAGCTTCGTTTGCCGATATAACCGATTCGTCCGGCAAAATCCAGCTTTATTTTAAAGCCGACATTATAGGCGCAGATTCGTTCAAGGTTTTTAAGGATTACCTCGATATTGCCGATTTTATCGGCGTTACCGGCACGCCTTTCCGCACCAGGACGGGAGAATTAAGCCTGAAAGTTGAACGGTGGACGCTGCTGTCGAAGGCTCTGCGCCCGCTGCCGGAAAAATGGCACGGGCTTAAAGACACGGAAACCCGCTACCGCCAGCGCTACCTCGATCTTATAGCCAACAAAGAAGTCAAAAATATATTTATACAGCGGAGCACGATCATTTCAACATTGCGCCAGGAACTTGAAGCGCGCGGCTTTCTCGAAGTAGAAACCCCGATGATGCAAACCATACCCGGCGGCGCGGCGGCGCGGCCGTTTACAACGCATCACAATGCGCTGGGCATGGAACTGTTCCTGCGCATCGCCCCCGAGTTGTACCTCAAACGCCTCGTAGTGGGAGGGATGGACAGGGTTTATGAGGTCGGCAGGAACTTCCGCAACGAGGGAATTGACCGCACGCATAACCCTGAATTTACAATGCTGGAGCTTTACCAGGCTTACGCCGATTTCGGCGACATGATGGACTTGTGTGAACACCTTATACTGTCCTGCGCCGCAAAAATCGGCGCCACCATACCTTCGCCGTTTAAAAGGCTCAGGCTTTTCGATCTTATTAAAACGCATACGGGCATGGACTTGCAGCCGCCCGTAGCGGAAGGCCGTTACCGGGAGGCCGCCAAAGCGCTGAATATCGACCTGCCGGAGAATACGCCGGAAAAGAAAATCTTAGACCACATTTTCGATAAAATGGTGCAACCGCATCTTACGGAACCTACTTTCGTAACGGAGTATCCCTCGCTTTATTCGCCGCTCGCCAAGTCGCGGCCGGACAAGCCGGAGTTGTCCGAACGCTTCGAATTGTTCATACAGGGGCGGGAAGTCGCCAACGCCTATTCCGAGTTGAACGACCCCCAGGAACAGAAACGGCGATTCGAGGAACAGGTGGCGGACAAAATTAAGGGAGACGATGAAGCCCAGCCTTATGACGAAGACTATATCACCGCCCTGGAACACGGCCTGCCTCCGACCGGCGGCCTCGGCATCGGCGTAGACCGCCTCATCATGGCCCTCTGCAACATAGACTCCGTGCGCGAAGTAATCCTTTTCCCGCTGATGCGCGAGGAGTAACGTCTTGCCCCTGGAAATCTTTATTGCATGGAGATATTTGAAAGCGCGGCGCAGCGGTGTCTTTACGCTGCTTACCACGCTTATTGCCGTCGGCGGCATAACGCTGGGCGTGGCGGCACTTATCATTACGCTCTCGGTAATGAGCGGTTTTCACCTCGATATACGGGAAAAGATCCTTGGGCTTCAGCCACACCTTGTCATAATAAACGAAGGCATGTCGCCCATAAAACAGTATTCGGCGCTTGAGAATTCCGTTAAAGAGAACGATAACGTTACGGCAACCGCCCCGTTCATTTACGGGCAGATAATGATACGCAACGGGCTTATCAACGCGGGAGCGGCTATAAAAGGCATTGACTGGGAAGCGGAAAACCGGTTAACCGGCCTAAAAAAATTGACGCATGGAAACTTGTCAGGCGGTTTGAAGGATAACGAAATAATCATCGGCCGCGAACTGGCAAATGCGTTGCGTACGTTTCCCGGCGAAGAGATAATACTTATGTCGCCCGGGGAAGCGGGGCTGATACCGCGCATGGCATCGTTTAAGGTGGCCGGAATATTTCACTCGGGGATGTACGAATACGACGCGAGCCTGGCTTACGTGTCGCTGGGATCTGCGCAAAAGCTTTTTGGATTTCACGACACTGTTACCGGCGTAGGCGCATCCGTCAAACACTGGGAACTTGCGGCTAAGGCGGAAATCCAGCTTGAGAAGTCGCTGCCGCCATCTTATCTTGTGCGTTCATGGCAGCAAATGAACCATAATCTTTTTGCGGCGCTCAAGCTTGAGAAGATAATGATGTTCATAATCCTGGCGCTGATAATAGTTGTGGCGGCATTCAACATAATTTCAAACCTTATACTGTTGACCGTGGAAAAAGCGCGCGAGATTGGAATACTTTCGGCGCTCGGCGTAAGACGGCTTGAGATAGGCAGGATCTTTCTTTTCGAAGGGTTGATGGTAGGGCTTTCCGGCATTATCCTGGGAACAGGCTCGGGCCTCGGCATAAGCCTTGCCCTCAAGAAATACAAGTTCATCCACCTTCCGCCGGACGTGTACTATCTCGATACCCTGCCCGTGCGCATAATCGCGGGCGACGTTATACTGGTTATTGCCGCAACGCTGGCCATAACCCTTGTAGCTGCGCTTTATCCGGCTTACCAGGCAACAAAACTAGACCCCCTCGAAGCCATACGCTACGGATAGATCATTGCGAGCGAGAGCGAAGCAATCTCGACGTTGCTTCTGATGAAAAGCGAGATTGCCGCGCCCTTTGGGCTCGCAATGACAGCAACTTTGGCATTCTTTGCTTAACGTCAGTTATTAAAATGGACATAGCGGCGATAAATCTTAATAAGAAGTATATGCCGGCCAATGGCGTTGAAATTGAGGCCGTACACCGCATAGACTTTTCAATAGCGGGCGGCGAAACCGTAGCCATAGTCGGCCCCTCGGGCGCAGGCAAAAGCACGCTGCTGCACCTTGTCGGCCTCATGGACAGGCCGACGTCGGGAAAACTTCTTTTTGACGGCGATGATACCGGCAAATTGACGGACGCCGAACGTGCAGGGTTAAGGCGTTCAAAAATCGGGTTTCTTTTCCAGTTGCATTACCTGCTTTCCGAGTTTACCGTAGAAGAAAACCTGCTTATTCCGGTATGGCATGAACGCGCGAAAAAACGGGATGAGGCGCGCGCGCTGCTTAAGCGCCTGGGGCTTGAACACAGGCGCGGCCACCTCCCCGTGGAACTTTCCGGAGGAGAACAACAGCGGGCCGCGCTTGCCCGCGCGCTGCTCGGACAGCCGGAAATACTTTTGTGCGACGAACCGACGGGCAACCTCGACCGCGAAACCGGCGCAAATGTCGAGGAACTTATTTTTTCGGAATGCGCGCAGCGAAAAGTGACTCTTATTATTGTTACCCATAACCCTGAATTGGCAGCCAGGGCGCACCGTATAATAGAAGTACGCGACGGCACGATCGTGAAGGAGCAGAAACAATGAAAATCTATCTTGACGGCAATCTTGTGGAAAAAGACGACGCAAAAGTCTCCGTGTTCGACCACGGGCTTCTTTACGGCGACGGCGTTTTCGAAGGCATACGCGCTTACAACGGGCGGGTATTCCGCTTAAGCGAACATCTTAACCGGCTCTACGCATCGGCAAACGCAATTATGCTGGAAATACCGCTTTCAAAAAAAGATATGGAAGCCGCGGTAATTGAAACACTGCGCGCCAACAAGCTCAAAGACGCCTACATCCGCCTGGTGGTAACGCGCGGCTGCGGGGACCTTGGCCTTGACCCGAAAAGATGCCACGGCAAGCCCACCATCTTCATAATCACCGACGAGATTAAGCTCTACCCTGAGGAGTTCTACACCAACGGGCTTTCGCTTATAACCGCTTCGACGAAACGAAGCATACCCGAATCGCTGAACCCCTGCATTAAATCGCTTAATTATTTAAATAATATTATCGCGAAGATGGAGGCAACCCGCGCCGGCGTGCCGGAAGCGATAATGCTAAACGCGCAAGGCTACGTGGCCGAATGCACGGGCGATAATATTTTCATAATAAAGGACAAGGTTCTGATAACGCCTCCGACGTGGGCGGGAGCGCTGGAAGGCATAACCAGCAAAGCCGTCATGGAACTCGCGAGAGAAAAGGCGCGCCTGGAAGTAAGGGAAGACCTTTTCACTCTCTATCACGTTTACAGCGCGGACGAATGTTTCCTGACCGGGACCGCCGCCGAGATCATACCTGTTGTAAAAACCGACGGCCGGACAATAGGCGACGGCAAACCGGGCAAAATGACGCTGCGGCTCATCGAGGAATTCAGGGAGCTGGCCCGCCTCACCGGCGTGCCTATATACGAAAAATAATGCTATAATAATATACACTGGTACGAATAGTACGGCGCCCTGAAAAATGTTCGTCATTGCGCGAACAGGGCGCTGATGGAGGAATAGTAAATGTCAAATCGTTTCACAGACAGGGTCCAGAGGGTTATCATAATAGCCCAGGAAGAAGCTAAAAGGCTCAATCACGATTATGTCGGCACTGAGCACATTCTTCTCGGGCTGGTAGCCCTGGGCGAAGGCGTGGCCGCCAAAGTGCTTGCAAACATAGGCGTTGACCTGCGCCGTGTGCGCACGGAAGTGGAGAAGCTTGTAGGGACCGGCGATAACGTCATGCTTCTCGGTGAAATACCATTCACGCCGCGGGCGAAAAAAGTGCTTGAACTGGCCGTGGAAGAAGCACAAAATTTCGGCCACACCTACGTCGGGACCGAACACCTGCTCCTGGGACTGCTGCGCGAAGAAGAGGGGATAGCCGCGCGCGTTCTGGAAAACCTGGGCGTACGCATAAATGAAGTACGCGAGGAAGTTGCCTCCCTGCTGGGCGAAACCGGCGAAACCGTCGGTGAAAATCACTCCGCCACAAAAACAAAAACCAAAACACCCAACCTTGACGAGTTCGGCAGGGATCTGACCGCCCTTGCGCGCGACGGGAAACTTGATCCCGTCATAGGGCGCGACGAGGAAATAGAACGGCTTATACAGATTCTTTCACGGCGCACCAAGAACAATCCCGTTTTAATCGGCGATCCCGGCGTCGGCAAAACCGCTATCGTCGAGGGGCTGGCACAACGCGTGTCGTCCGGAGATGCGCCCGAGATCCTTGTCTCTAAACGCGTAATGACTCTTGACCTTGCCGCCGTCGTAGCCGGCACAAAGTACCGCGGCGAATTCGAACAACGCTTAAAGAATATCATGGAAGAAATACGCCGCGCAAAAAACTCCATAATACTTTTTATTGACGAATTGCATACCGTCATAGGAGCGGGCGCGGCGGAAGGCGCCATTGACGCCTCAAACATGCTTAAACCCGCGCTTTCACGGGGCGAGCTGCAATGCATCGGCGCGACAACCATGGACGAATACCGCAAGCACATAGAGCATGATGCCGCTCTGGAACGCAGGTTCCAGCCCATAAACGTGGAACCGCCGGCAGTGGAAGAGACTGTTGAAATACTTAAAGGATTGCGCGAAAAATACGAAGCGCATCACAAGGTTAAATATACCGACGAAGCGCTTGCAGCCGCGGCGGAGTTATCCGATCGCTATATATCGGACCGTTACCTGCCGGATAAGGCAATAGATCTTATAGATGAAGCCGGCGCGCGCGCGCGCTTGCAATCAACCCATCCGCCTGCCCACCTGCTTGAAAAAGAAGAGGAACTAAACGCCGTTACAGTTGATAAGGAAAACGCAATAGCAAAACAGGAATATGAAAGAGCGGCGAGATTGCGCGACAAGGAGCGGGAACTGCGCAAGGCGCTGGAAGACGCGCGCAAGAAATGGCGCTCTACGCGCGAGGAGTTGCGCCCGCCCATAACCAGCGACGACATCGCGCACCTTGTTTCAAAGTGGACGAAAATACCTGTAACCCGCCTGACGCAAAAGGAATCGGACAAATTGATGCACATGGAAGACGAATTGCGTAAAAGAGTAATCGGGCAGGACGAAGCCATACGCATTATCTCCCAGGCAATACGCCGCAGCCGCACGGGTTTAAAAGATCCCCGCAAGCCCATAGGAGGCTTTATATTCCTGGGCCCCACGGGTGTAGGTAAAACCGAGCTTGGACGGGCGCTTGCCGAGTTTCTTTTCGGAGACGAAAGCGCGCTCGTGCGCGTGGACATGTCCGAATTCATGGAAAAGTTTTCGGTATCCAGACTTATCGGGGCGCCCCCCGGATACGTCGGTTACGAGGAAGGCGGACAGTTAACCGAGCAGGTGCGCCGAAAGCCCTATTCCGTGGTATTGCTCGATGAAATTGAAAAAGCGCATCCCGACGTATTCAACGTGCTTTTGCAGATTCTCGATAACGGCACACTTACGGATAATCTCGGCCATCACGTTAACTTCAAAAACACCATAATTATTATGACCTCTAACGTCGGCGCACGGCTGATCTCGCGCGGCAAATCGCTGGGCTTCCTTGTGCAGGATGATCTTTCCGGCGATTATACCACCATGAAGGAAACCGTAACCGAGGAAGTGCGCAAGGCATTCAACCCTGAATTTTTAAACCGTATTGACGAAGTAATCGTATTTCATCCGCTGGGAAGGCCCGAGATGAAGAATATACTGGATCTTATGCTTGTGCGCGGAGAGCGAAAGATAGCGGCGCAGGGCTACGCCCTGGAACTGTCCGCCGAGGCCAAGGACTTCCTGCTTGAAAAAGGTTTCGACCCGCAGTACGGCGCGCGCCCCCTGCAGCGGATAATACAGCGTTACCTTGAGGATCCGCTGGCCGAAGAAATACTGCTCAGTCACATAAACCATCACGCCGGCGAACCATTGATAAAAATAGCGGTAACATTCAACAGCGAACATAAACGGCTGGACTTCAAACCTGCCACCGTGATAATCTGATAATTTTGCGGGTTGCATTCTATATACGTTATATGTTCATTACGCTTCATGAAGAAAAGCCTTGTTTTCATTTCAATTTTGGCTGCGCTGCTCATTTTCTTTGTTTTCTTTGCCCTGCGACTGCAATTTCTGGAAATGCCGCTACGGGTCGCGCTTAAGAAAATTGCAGGGCAACCCGTTACTTTTTCACGGGTTGAATACCGGCCTTTCAACAGGATTACAGTTTCCGACCTCACCGTGGGACGCAGCGTTCGCTGCCGGAACATCACCGTTTACCTTAACCCGATTAAACTCATACGCGACCTCAGGCACCCCGAGCTTTCACTCAGCCACGTAAACATCGAAGGCTTTTGGATAGACACCGGCGCCGAGAAATTTACGTTTCCCGTCAACAAGGTAAACCGCGCGGCAACCGCCGCGCCGGATTTTTCAATTTCATGGCGGGAAGGTGAAGTTGTCCTCCCCGGCCGTACGCTGCATAATGTGGCGGGAACCGCAAAGATATCGGATAAAACAGCCGGGATCATTACGGCGCAATCGGCCGGCTACAATCTGTCTGTCAGCGTTCAGGGGGGGAACACCGGCGCTATTTTCCCGCTGACCGCGCGCCTGACAGCAACGGGCAACGGCGCAAACCTCTCCGCGGTTCTTGCGGCTAATCATTTCCCGGACAAAACCATTACGGCAAATATCCTGTTTCCGCGCATATCCTACAAATCATTTTCATTATCGGATTCTTCGGGTACTCTTACGTGGCGGGATCATGCCTTCTCGGGCGAGATAAGTAACGCGGCGGCAAGGCTGTCCGTCAACGGAACAGGCGTCGGCCGCTTCAGCGCGGATGCAACGTTTCTACTTTCACAAATCCTGGCCGGCACAACCGGCTATGTCAAAATTCACGCGGAAGTAAGTGACGAAAAAACAGCCTGCGACGGAAATATAGGCGATATTATCATCGCCGGCCGTTCCATGGGTACAACAGCTTTTTCCGTGTCCCGCAGCAGTGACGGCGCATGGTCAGGATCCGGGACAATAGCGCCGTCCGGTTATAACTTTGGTATCTATCTAAAAAATAACTATGCGGCCTTGACGGCCGATAACGGTAAAAAGGCGCGCGCTTACGTAACAGGGCAATTGTCGCCGCCCGGTCTCACCGTAAAAATAAACGACTGGCCGCTTGAAAAACTGCCCGGAATTTACCCGCAAATCGGCGGCATGCAAGGCTCCATATCCGTCAATGGCCTTATAAGTGGCGATAACGCCGACATGCTCGTTTCATGTAACTGGCTGCACCCGGAACTGCGCACGGAAGCTACAGTGCAGGGAACGCTTAAGTATTCATTGCATAAACTTGGCGAGGCCAGGCTATCGTTAAAAAACGTGCGCTGGGGCGATTACCGTTTTTCTTCAGGCAAAGTACATGCGCGTTTGACTCCTGAAAATATTGAAATCAATGATTTTTCGCTTCATGCCAACAAAGGCACACTTTCAGGCCAGGCTTCGGCAGGCATCGGCGGCAAAGAATCGCCATGCAACGTGAAGCTTCAATTCCACCGCTTCCCGGCGGCTGCCGCACTTGTCAGCGGCCCGGTGGAAATGCACGGCACTATCCGACGATCGAAGGCGTGGGAGTTTTCGGGTAATGTTCAAAGCGGCGCCTTAAGAATAAACGACCGGCCGGCAAATAAAGTATCCGCTTTTATTGAGTTAACCCCCGCAGAACTTTTAATCGGCGATTTCCGGTGGGAATCGCTCGCACACGGCTCGCTACGCCTCGACCGCACAACCCAATCCATCGAAGGTTCATGCGCACTTACATCGTTCCCGCTTTCAGTAGCGACAAATCAGCTTAACGGCACGGTAAACGGCAACGCAATAATAACCGGGACAGTGCAACATCCGGCCATAACGCTGTCATACTCATCGAAAGACACGGTTTACAGGGAGTTTTCCTTCAGTCACCATGGGAAAATGCATTTCCGCGACAAGGAGCTTTACCTGGACAAAGTGGTGCTATCATCCGACGGCGCAAGCGCAACCGTTACAGGCAAAGCATACCCGCGCATGGATCTTTCAGCCGCGATAAACAAGCTTCCCGGGCCGCGCCTTGCAACGCTGCTGCGCCTGCCGGTGGCGGTTAAAGGCGCATTTACCGGTTCCGTAAATCTTAAAGGCGAACAGACTGCTCCGCTTGTTTTTTTCAACATGAACGGCACGGGCGTTACAGTTGATAATATACGCCTGGACGATTTGAGCAGTTCGGCCAGGTTGGCGAACGGCCGTATAATTATTGACTCCCTTGTGGCGAAATTTTCAGATTCCGAATTGCGCCTGCACGAAAACAGTTATATTGAACCCGCCAAAAAGAAATTCAACGTTGTTTCCGAGTGGCGCAATGTACGCGCCGGCCCCGCCGATCTTAACGGGACGCTTCGTTTAAACGGCTCCTGGGAACAAATGCCGGGGCAACAACCCTCGGTGCGCGCAACCATGGCCGCCGATGACTTCTGGATCAACGAGCATAACATTCATTCCGCGGCGGTAAGCGCGCAACTGCAAAACGGGGTGCTTACATTTTTACCGGTTGAGCGCCAGGAGCTTGCCCTGCACGGACACGTTGTATTGAAAGATCTTCCATCCGTCCTGCGGTTCGAACGCCTGTCCATCGGATGGGGCAATGAAAGGAATCTATTGCTTGACGGTGAGATCGGCGAAAACACATGGGATTTCATGGCAAGCGGCAAGGCGGTTTCAGCGGCAGCCGTGGCCGGGCTTATTAATTCACCTGTAAGCGTTGACGGCGACATGGATTTTACTATCGTAGGAAAAGGCAGCGTGCATGACCCGCAGATGGAAGGAAGCATCAATATATCGAACGGATTTATTGAGGAAGCCGCATACGACAATATAAACGTGCAATTCAGCGCGCGGGACAATACTCTTTCTCTTATTCATGCAAAACTTATAAAAGATGCAGGCTATACGATAACCGCCGGCGGCACGGTGCCGCTGTATCTTTCAAAAGAGAGCCGCACGGCAGCCGCCAACAAACCTGTTGACGTGGAAATAAAGATGGACCAGGGCACGCTCGGCCTGCTGACCTCGATTACACCGGAGATAACTTCCGCATCAGGCGAGGTACAGGCGCAATTGCGCCTTACAGGCACAATTGAAAAACCGTCATTGAACGGTTACTGCCGCATTACGGGCGGCCGGCTGTCCGCGCGGAACTACGTGCAGAAAATGTCGAACATAAATGCGACCCTGTTATGGAAAGACAACCTGCTTTCCGTCAAAGAATTTTCCGGCAGGATGGGCGACGGCGCAGTGCGCCTTACGGGCAGCATGGCATTCAAGGGTTTCCTGCCCGGCTCCGTAAATCTTGCGCTGCAAACCGAGGGCGCGAAAGGCGTACCCATTTTCGTGCAGGAACTGCCGATACCATCGCCTCTTATCAAGGACGACATTGCGCTGTTGTCCAACGTATCGCGCGCCGAACCGCGTTTTTTGATGCGCCTGGAAGGCCCTGCCGAACACATGCTGTTCTCGGGCTGGGCGGAACTTGAAAATGCCCATTTCACATATCCTTCGCGATTGAAGCACGGCGACGCGGAAAATCCGTTAAAAACGTTCTGGCCGCGCATATCATGGGATTTTGAATTGCGCGCCGGCAAGAACGCGTGGTATGACAATGAACTTGTAAGCGTCAACGCACAGGGCGCGATAAAACTTTCCGGCAAGGGCGCGTTCCCGACCGTGGACGGCAGGGTGGAATCCATACGCGGCAATATATCATACCTTGGCACGGAGTTCAAGATTAATCGCGCCGTAGTTGAAATAGTAAAAGGCGACGTTGTCCTTGAAGCCGAGGCGGAAGCGGAAACTTACGGCAAATCCACGGAAGACAACGACACCATACGCATGTACATAGACCGCGCAAGAATCGGCCTTATAAAACCCCGGTTTGTATCGAAAAATTCGCCTGCTTTATCGTCTGAAAAGGCGCTGGTGCGCGCCACGGGCATAGACGCGGAGATGTATTCCGCAACCGACAGGGATTTCCTGCTTCGCCAGCAATTGGTGCGCATCTTCGACTCCACGCTTGCCACGCCTCTTGCAAAAAAGTTGCTGCGTACCAGCGGGCTTGCGGACACCTTCCGCGTCCAGCATATCGCGCAGGAACAGGTCGCGCCGCAGGAACCCGGCAACCCGACCCTAAGTGAACTTCTTTACGGAACAAAATATTCCATGGAGAAATACCTGGGCGACCGGTTTCTGGTGGGTTACTCGGTTACCTTCGACCAGTTACAGAACAAGTTAGACCTGCGCCACGAGATAGAGGTATCCTATCGCCTGCAACGGAATATATTCGTGCGGGGCACATATGAAATCGAAACCCGCAACCCGTTGCGCCAGTACGACCGCCGTATAACCATAGAACAACAATGGCGCTTCGGCTGGCCACAGAAAAAATAATGGCATTACGTTGCCTGTCATTTCATTTATTTTGTATAATGAGTCTTCGAAAATACGGCAACATAATAATGAAAGTGTCTCTTTAGCGTTTAGAAGTTGTTGTCATTGCGAGCCCAAAGGGCGCGGCAATCTCGCTTTTCATCAGAAGCAACGTCGAGATTGCTTCGCTATCGCTCGCAATGACCTCAAACTGCTAAAGAAACACCAATGAAAAGGTGTGTATCCATGAAAAAGTACATTGTGTTTCTAAGCCTGGCAATCATGATGGCAGCTTCCGGTTTTGCCGCTGAAACAGCGGGAAAGATTTCCGGAGTCCACTTCGAAGGCCTTAAAAACGTAAAAGAAAAAACCGTCAAATCGCAAATAAAATCGAAAGTCGGCAAGCCCTATTCCGAAGATACCGTTAAAAACGACATACAGACGATCCTGGGGCTGAATTATTTTGATAACGTGGAGGTAAACGTTGACACCGCGCCTGTAAGGATAACTTTCGACGTTACCGAAAAACCTTACATTAAAACCATAGCTTTGAAGGGCAACAAGAAAATATCATCCGGCAGGCTTAAAGAAGAGATAACGCTCAAGGAAAAGGAATTTTACGACGCCGCGAAGTTCGAGGAATCCAAGGCGAAGATACGCACGCTTTACGGCGACAAGGGATATACCGACGCGCAATTGGAAGCCTATCCCACAGTTGACGAGCAGAGCAATAAAATGACGGTAACGTTTTTAATAACCGAGGGAAACCGTATTACGGTAAACAACATATCTCTCGACGCGCTTGCGGCCTACAAGCCCAAAAAAATCCTCGGGCTGATGAAAACCAGGAAGAAGAAAATATACAAGCCTGAAACGCTTTCCACCGACCGCCAGGAAGTCGAGACTTTCTATAAAAACAACGGCTACAGGGAAGCGGCCGTAGGCGAGCCGGTTGTAACGTACAATGAGGAACGAACATTCGTTGACATAACGCTGCCCATAAACGAAGGGCCGCGCTACAAGATAGGCGCGATAACGTTTTCACCGAATGATAATTATACCGATGAAGCCATGCGCAATGTTCTCGTTATTAAACCGGGGCAGGTGTACCGCGAGGACGAATTCGAAGAAAGCAGACATGCGCTGGCCGAGCTTTTCTCCGATAAAGGCTACCTGCATACGCAGATAGAGCCGGAGTTTAAAACATACCCCGAAAAAGGTGTAATGGATATAAATTTTGTCATTAACGAGGGTTCGATAGTTTACCTGGGAAAAGTTTACATAGACGGCTTAACCACCACAAAGGAAAATGTCATCCGCCGTGAGTTGACGCTTAAGGAAGGCGACGTTTTCGCCGCCCCGCGCGTCCGGCGCAGCATAGAAAAAATATATAACCTTGGTTTTATTGACGCCGTGGAGCCCGGGATCCAGCCGACTGAAAAACCGGATGTTATGGACATGGTTTTAAACGTTACCGAAGGTAAACCCGGGGTTCTTTCCGCGGGCGCGGGATACTCGTCCGTTGACCAGCTTGTGGGAACGCTCCAGGTGCAGCATATAAACCTGCTCGGCCGCGCACAGCGGCTTAACCTGCTATGGGAATTCGGCTCGCGCAAACAGAATGGCGAAATAGACTGGACCGAACCCTGGTTTTTAAACCACCCAACGAGCCTTGGATTCGGCATATTCGACACGGAACGCGTCAGAGACTACAGCACGGAACTCAGCGCCTACAAGGAAGGCCGCAGAGGCGGATCACTGCGGGTAGGGCCGCGAATAAACGATTACCTCAGCTTTCTTTTCTCATACACTTACGAGGAAGTATCCGTTTTCGATATAGAAGTCAGCACAACTTTTGCCCCGGACCTGGTGGCAGCGCATGATATTACCTCAAGCATATCATCCCAGGTAGTCTGGGATTCGCGCGATAACATATTCGACGCAAACCGCGGCAGCCGGCACTCGTTGTCCGTGCAGTTCGCGGGCGGGCCTCTCGACGGTAACGTCAATTTCATCAAATCACTGGCGCGCACTTCCTGGTTCTTCCCGAGCTTCTGGAAATTCGTTTTCTCCGTAAACGGCAACTTCGGGATCATAGAAAATTTCGGAAATTCAACCAACGTTCCCATCTATGAGCGTTTCCATGTCGGCGGCGTGGAAACTGTCAGGGGATACCTCGCCCGGCGCGGCGAGATAGGCACCGCCAACGGCGGCAAAGCAATGCTTGTGCTTAACGCCGAGTACAAATTTCCCATAGTGCAGGAGAAGAAAAGAACGATATTGCAGGGCGCGTTTTTCGCCGACGCCGGCGGCAGCTGGGACAGCATGTACGACTTCAGCCTCGATTTCGGCACGGGGCCGACGAACATGAAGGCAGGCGTAGGTTTCGGCATTCGTTTTACTACGCCGGTATTTCCTCTGCGCCTGGACTGGGGCTACGGCCTGCATCATAACCCGGGCGAAGAATTAAACCAGTTCTACTTTACCATAGGGAGCATGTTTTAAAATATGAAAAG
>MGVF01000043.1 GCA_001800355.1 Elusimicrobia bacterium RIFOXYA2_FULL_50_26 | reverse complement strand
CCCTTTCGCTTAAGAGCTTCAAGGCCTCCATTGCCATGAAAAAGTTGCAGCCGCATATTAAAGCGCTACAGGAAAAATACAAGGGCGATCCGCAGCGCCTTAATGTTGAGATGATGAATCTTTACAAAACTCAAAAAGTAAACCCGCTTGGCGGATGCCTGCCGATGATTTTGCAGCTCCCGATATTCTGGGCGCTGTTTACCACGCTCCGCAATGCTTACGAGCTGCGTGGCGCGCCGTGGATGCTATGGGTAACCGACCTCTCCGGGCCGGATGCGCTGTTTCACGTGGGCAGCATAGCATTTAACGTTTTGCCGCTCGTGATGGGTATCGGGATGTTCGTGCAGCAGAAGCTGATGTCCGTTACCACCGACCCCAGCCAGTCAATGATGATGTACATGATGCCTGTTATATTCATTTTCATATTCTGGAATTTTCCGTCGGGACTGGTATTATACTGGCTGGTTAACAGCATGATGACGCTGGCGGAACAGTATATCATTATGAAGCGCCAGGAGACCGGCGGCGCCGTGGCAGTAAGGAGGAGCAATGGCTGAAATTGAAATAGAAGGTAAAACAGTTGAAGAAGCTATAGAACAAGGGCTGGCGGAGTTGGGCCTGCCCCGCGACAAAGCCGAGGTAAAAATACTTGACGAGGGCGCAAACGGATTGTTCGGGCTGATGGGCAACAAGCCTGCGCGCGTGCGTGTCAGCTCAAAAAGCGCCGACGGCGACGCGGACCCGGCCGCCGATTATGCGGGCGCGCAAAAAAAAGTCCGGGAGATAATCGCAGGCATTTTAAACGGCATGAACGTGGGATTTACGGAAATCACCACCTCGCTTATGGCCGGGCGGATACTTGTAGACATAAAATCTCCCGAAAGCAGCATACTGATAGGCAAGAACGGCCAGACGCTGGACGCCCTTGATAACATAACCAATCTTATGCTGCACAGGGATGAAGCGTTTCGCGTTAAGGTATGCGTTGATGCCGAAGGCTACCACAAGCGCCAGGAAGAACGACTGCAAGAGCTTGCAAAAAAAGCCGCCGAGCAGGTTAACCGCACGGGCAAACCATACCGGTTCGAACCCATGTCATCGAGGGAACGCCGCGTAATTCATTTGATTCTTAAAAGCGATAGCGCCCTTGAAACTTTCTCAGAGGGCGAAGGCGCCTACCGCAAAGTGGTAATCAGCCTCAAAAAGTAGGTGTAATGCAGTACAATTTTGACGATACCATAGCGGCGGTTGCCACGCCTGCCGGGCGCTCCGGCATCGGGATAGTGCGCGTAAGCGGCCGCGATGCGCTTAAAATCGTCGAAAATGTCGTTAAACTCTCCACGGGCAAATCCTTTCTTTCCGTTGAAACTCACACCATCCACCACGGCTGGGTTCGTAACGCGGCCGCTGTAATTGATGAAGTGCTTGTAAATGTCATGTGCGGGCCGCATTCTTATACCGGCGAAGATACGGCAGAAATATCCGGCCACGGCAATTCCGTTACCTTGCGCCGCATTCTTGAGCTTTGCCTTGGCGCGGGCGCGCGCATGGCCGGCCCGGGCGAGTTCACGTACCGTGCCTTCGTAAACGGCCGGCTGGATCTTGCTAAAGCCGAGGCCGTGGCAGACCTGATAGCCGGAAAAACCGAACGCGCGGCGCGCGCCGCGGCCAACCAGTTGCAGGGAACGCTTTCAAATATGATAGGGGCCTGGCGCGCTAAACTGCTGGACCTGGCTGCCCGCGTCGAAGCGGCTCTTGACTACGCGGAAGAAGACATTTCATTCGCGACGCGGGACGAGATACGCGCCGCGCTTGAACAGTTGGCCGGTGAGCTGGCCGGCCTGCGCGCGACGGCAGCCCGCGGCAGAATCTTGCGCGAGGGCGCGCGAGTGGCGATAGTCGGCGCGCCAAATACGGGCAAGTCATCGCTTCTAAACGCGCTCCTGCTGCGCGAGCGTTCCATAGTTACGGATATAGCCGGTACCACAAGGGATTTGATAGAAGAATCTCTTGATATCGGCGGCATACCGGTTGTGATAATTGATACGGCCGGCCTGCGCCGGCACACGGATGACCCCGTCGAGAAAATCGGCCTTGAGCGCACCGCCGGCTGCATGGCGCAAGCTGACATTATACTCTGGATTCTTGATTCAAGCCGGCCTTTTTGCGAACACGAGCGGCACATCGGCGAACTGCTCGGCAACTGCGCCGCGGACAAAAAAATCCTGCTGATACTCAATAAATGCGACCTGCCGCCCGCGATAACCCGCGGGGATGCGGAAACCCTTTTTCCGGGAGCCAAAGACGTAATTTCGATATCGGCCATAAACCGCACCGGCCTTGAAACCTTTGAACGTGCGCTTGCCCTTGCGCTTGACGCCGAAGGGCCGGACGAGCCTGTGCTTGTCAATGCCAGGCAAGGCCGGGCGCTGGAGCAAGCCGGCCAGGCCGCGTCAAACGCCCTGGAAGCGCTTGACGCCGATGAATCCGAGGAACTCATAGCATTTCACCTGCGCGAAGCCCTCAATGCGCTGGGCAATATTACCGGCGAAACCACCCCCGAAGAAATACTCTCGCAAATTTTCGAAAAATTCTGCGTTGGGAAATAATTGTAAAATTTATACCATCGGTCATGTTCCGTGATAAATATCACGAAATATGATACTAATAATGTGATTATATTCACAAAAATATACCAAATGCTTGATTTTAGGTCAATATTATGCTAATATTTTAATATGCAAAGAGATATTTACAAGAAACTTATTCTGTGGAAAAATTCCAAGGACAGGAAACCCCTGCTTCTTCAGGGCGCGCGCCAAACGGGGAAGACATATATCCTTAAAGAATTCGGTAAAAACGAATACGAACATTTAATTTACTGCAATTTTGAAGAGGACCCGGGGCTTGAGGAGTTTTTCCGCGGCAATATTGACCCTCACCGTATCATCGAAATGTTATCTCTCTATAAAAAGCAACCCGTGCGGCCGGGGGCCGATTTGATTTTCTTCGATGAGATACAACTATCCAACAACGCCCTTAACGCACTGAAATATTTCAACGAAGAGGCTCCGCTGTATCATGTAGTTGCTGCCGGCTCCCTTTTGGGAGTCAAGCTCTCGGTTCCCAAATCCTTCCCGGTAGGCAAGGTGACTATGCTTACGCTTTACCCCATGACATTCCATGAATTTTTGCCGGCTGCCGGAGAAGCGCGTTACAGGGAATTGCTTGAGAATATATCTGAAATTGAACCGCTGCCCGTGCCGATCCATGAGGAACTGATCACGCTTTTAAAAAAATACTATTTCGTGGGCGGAATGCCCGAGGCAGTGGCACATTATTCGCGTTCCGGTTCACTTGAAGAAGTCCGTGTCATTCAGGACGACATTATCAAGTCGTATGCTCTGGATTTTGCCAAACATGCCGCGGTTTCAGATATTCCAAAGTTATCATTAATATGGGATTCCATACCGGTCCATCTTGCGCGCGAAAATAAGAAATTCATATTTTCAGCCATCTCGAAAAGCGCCCGGGCGCGGGAATATGAAAGCGCATTAAAATGGCTTCAGGATGCCGGGCTTATTCATCTTGCGTATGCCGTTGAAACGATTCAGCAACCGCTTAACGGTTTTTTGGATCGGTCTACATTTAAAGTGTACGCCGCGGATGTAGGATTGCTTGGAGCTATGGCACGTATACAACCGGACATCCTCACGCAAAAACACGATTTATTCACCACTTACAACGGCGCTTTTGTCGAAAACTTTACCGCGCAACAACTCGTTGCATCTTTGCAGCCACACCTGTACTACTGGAAAAGCGAAAGCAAAAAAGCGGAAGTGGATTTTCTCTATGAACATTCGGCTTCTATCTTTCCCCTGGAAGTTAAAGCCGGAGTTAACCCAAAAAGCAAGAGTCTGTTGTCGTACGACAGGCATTTCCATCCCAAGTTGCTTATACGGGCAACGTTGCTCAACATAAAACTGCACAAACATATTCTTGATATACCGCTATATGCAATTAATTGCCTGGACAAGTTTACCCAACAATCGCGATTAAAAAACAGCGATTAACGCTACGACGACACTGGATTGTCCGACGAATTCCGCGTCCTATTGCATTCCGGGTTTAAATACAATGACACGTCAAAAGTTTACTAGTTTACAACGTCCCTCAAGGCCGAAATTTGGGCAAAATTTCCTGGTTGACAAAAACATGGCGGCGGCGATTGTCGCAGCCGCAGAACCTTGCGACCAGGATACCATTATCGAGATAGGCCCGGGGCATGGCATACTTACCGGCTCGCTGGCAGAGAAAGCGGGACGCGTTATTGCCGTGGAGATTGATAAATCCATCGCGGAAGAGCTGCGGCAAAAATTTGCGAGCGCCGGCAACGTTACGGTTGTACAGGCGGATTTCATGCAATTTCCGCTGCCACCCGAGCCCTGCCCTTCATCTTTAAAATTCGTTTCCAACCTTCCTTATTATATAGCAACGGCAATATTGCAGAAAATATTGCCACTTTCCTGCTGGCAAAGCGCCGTCGTCATGGTGCAGCTGGAGGTAGCACAGCGCATTGCGTCCGGCGCCGGCACCAGGGAATATGGTTACATGTCGTTGTTCTGCCAGTATTTTTCCGACGTTAAACTGCTGTTTAAGGTATCGCCCGGTTGTTTTTCGCCGCCGCCCAAAGTTACATCCGCGGTTCTAAAGTTTGAAAACCGGCGACCCGACCCGCCGCCGGCGCAGCTTTTTCCGCTTATTAAACGCGCATTCCACCAGCGCAGGAAGACAATTCTTAATGCTATTTCAAATAATATTGAGGCGCCGAAAGAGGCGGTGCTTGAAGCGCTTCAAAGCGTTGAAATAGACCCAAAATCCCGGCCCGAAACGCTTACGCTGGAATCATATCTGCGCTTGACTTCTATTCTCGGAAAATATATAATAGACAATACTCAAAATTCGAAACAATTAAATAATAAATGATAAAAGACATATAGTAGAAATTACTATTTACACATAATCCACATAACTTATCCACATTTGTGGATAAGTTTGTTGATAAGTACACGGAAAGTGTCTCTTTAGCAGTTTTAGGTCATTGCGAGCAATGCGAAACAATCTCGACGTTGCTTCTGATGAAAAGCGAGATTGCCGCGCCCTTTGGGCTCGCAATGACGACGACAACTTCAAAACACTAAAGAGACACCACCGAAACAGAGGCAAATTGTAATGCCAACGGCTGAAGAAATCTGGAAAAATGTTGTTGATAACTTGCGTCAGCAGATGGTCCCGGAACTATTCAGCTTATGGATTGCTCCGCTAAAACCGCTTTCCTTTGCGCACGGCACGTTTGTGCTTCAGGTGCCAAACAAGTATTTTTCCGATTGGCTTAAAACCCACCAGGAAGAGAACATAAAAAAACTTCTTAAAGAGCTGGCGACGGAAGAAGTAACGCTCTCTTTCCAGGAAACGCAGGATCTGACGTCAATCCTCAAAAAAGTGGAAGACATCCAGGAGCCGGCGCCCGGCGGGCCGATCCCGCGCGTTCCCACCGATGATCAGATTAACGTGCGTTACACTTTCGACCGCTTCGTCGTGGGCGCATCCAACCGGTTTGCGCACGCATCCTGCGAGGCCGTTGCCAAGGATCCGGGCAGACAGTTCAACCCCTTGTTCATTTACGGCGGCGTGGGCCTCGGGAAAACCCATCTTTTGCATGCCATAGGCAATCATATAAGGAAGAACAACCCTTCGCTCCGCGTTCTCTACGTTACCAGCGAACGCTTCATTAATGAATTCATAGATTCGTTGCGCTTTGAAAAACCGGCCTCGTTCCGCAACAAGTACCGCAACCTGGATTGCCTGTTGATTGACGACATCCAGTTTTTAGTGGGGCGCCAGAGCTCGCAGGAAGAGTTTTTCTATACATTTAATACGCTTTACGATTCGCGCAAGCAGGTTGTGATAACTTCTGACAGGCCGCCCAAGGAGCTGCCTACGCTCGAGCCAAGGTTAATCTCGCGCTTCGAGTGGGGCGTTATAGCGGACATCCAGCCCCCCGACCTTGAAACCCGCATAGCCATCCTTCGCAAAAAAGCGGAAGAAGAGCGGCTGTATATCCCCGACGACGTTATCCTTTACATAGCGACTCAGATAAAATCCAACATCCGCGAACTGGAAGGTTCGCTGCTCAGGATCACGGCGTTTTCGGCGTTTACCGGCACCCCGCTTACCGTAGACTCCGTGCAGAAAATTTTGAAAGACGTGGTGCGCCCGCCGGAAGACGCCACCCCGATTACCATGGACCGGATTCAAAAAACGGTCGCAAAGCATTTCAACCTGGAAGTCAAGGAAATGAAATCCAAGCGCCGCACCGATGCCGTGGCCTTCCCGCGCCAGATAGCGATGTATCTTGCGCGCACGCTTACCGATGAATTCTCCACCACCGAGATAGGCGAAGCGTTCGGCGGCAAGGATCATACTACGGTAATGCATGCATGTAACAAGATAAAAAGCCGCATGGCGACGGACCCTTATTTTGTGGCTAAAATTAACCAGATAAGTCAGGAAATCCGGACAGGGAAAGAAGAGTAACAAACGTCCAAACCGGTGGGTAACGCGATTTTCTGTTAGTTGTGTGCATAATTCCGGCGAGTTTTGCACCTCTATTATCCCTTTAGCATTTTTATAAATCGCTTTGCGGGATAACGGAATTTGTATGCCGCAAGCGGTTATCCCCAATATACAGTGTACCTACTACTACTACTACGATTTTGTATAAAAATGGAGGAAGTAGATGAATGTAATCTGTGGAAAAGAAGCGCTTCTTAAAGGAACGCAGATAGTGCAGTCCGTTGTTTCCCCTCGCAGCACGCTTCCCATTTTGTCCAATTTTTTATTCGAGGCGGAAGGGCAGAAAATAAAACTTTCAGCAACCGATCTGGAAATAGGGGTTTCATGTTTTGTTACCGGCGAGATAGTAAAAGAAGGTTCCATTACGATACCGGCAAAACGGTTTTGCGATATCATACGCGAGTTGCCGGACGACACGAACATAGAAATCAAGGCGGACGAATCGAATCAGATAACCGTTAAATGTGGCAAATCGCGTTTTGTGCTTATGGGCCTTCCCAAGAGCGATTACCCGGTGTTGCCGGCCTTCCCGGAAGATAAAACGTTTACCATAGCTCAATCACAGCTTAAAAACATGCTGCGGCGCACCTCTTTCGCAGTGTCGTCCGATGAGACGCGCTACGTGTTAAACGGGGTATACCTTATAGCCGAAGAGGGCGGGATAAAGCTTGTGGCCACGGACGGCCGGAGGCTTGCATATACAAGCAAGGATAACATTGACAAGAAAGCGAACTATCGCGCCATCATGCCTGCAAAAGCGGTAAACGAAGCGCAACGCGTTCTTGCGGCTCAGGAAACGGACGGCGAGGTTGCGGTGGCGGTAACCGAAAACCAGATAGCGTTCCGCATAAATTCAATCACGGTCATCTCGCGCCTCATTGAAGGCACGTTCCCCAATTACGACCAGGTTATACCTAAGAAGCACGAGCGGCAGATAAAGCTGAAAGTAAAAGAAACGCTTTCCGCGGCGCGTCAGGTTTCCATGCTTTCATCGGAAAAGTCAGCGCCCATAAAATTCACGTTCGGCAAAAACATGCTGCGCGTTTCGGCGGTCGCACAAGGCCTGGGCTCCGGCGAAGTGGAGATAGACATAGAGCATAGCGGTTCAACGCTTGAAATAGCATTTAACCCGCAGTTCATTATAGATATTCTCAAAAACATTGATGAGGAAGAAGTATTTTTCGAGCTTACCAATTCGCTTGTGCCGGCGCTGCTTAAACCCGTCAAGGACACAAGCTACCTGTGCGTAATAATGCCGTTGCGCACGTAAGCGGGAATCAAAAGAATGGCTATTACCCCCGGAAGCGACGTTATCGAGTTTTTGAAGAAAAAGCTGGGGCTTGACGAAAAAATAATGGTATTGCCCGCGGTCTGGGAAAAGGTTCTGGGGCCGCTTGCGGCCGGCGCGGAGATTACCGGCATAAAAAGCGGCCAGTTGCTGGTTGACGTTGTTTCCAGCGCGCATTTCCAGGAGATTACCCTCCGGCGCCGGGAAATAATTAACAAGATAAACCAGCATTTCGGCCGGGAGCGGGTAGTAAGAGACATTAAAATAAGAATAAAGCAAACGGAGGCATAAGTTATATGGTAAAATCAGCAGATGAAAAAGAAAAAATAAAAGCCGATGTCTATGACGCATCAAAAATCCAGGTGCTTGAGGGCCTGGAGGCCGTGCGCAAACGTCCGGCGATGTACATCGGCTCAACCGGCGTTGCGGGGTTGCACCACCTTGTTTATGAAGCCGTTGACAACTCGATAGACGAGGTGCTGGCCGGCCATTGCAAAAATATTGACGTCATTATACACACCGATAATTCGCTTACCGTGCTTGACGACGGCCGCGGCATTCCCGTGGACCCGCACCCCAAGTTCAAGAACATGTCCGCGCTTGAAGTGGTTATGACAAAACTTCACGCGGGCGGCAAGTTCGATCATAACTCCTACAAGGTTTCAGGCGGCCTGCACGGGGTGGGCATCTCCGTGGTGAACGCGCTCTCGGAATCGCTGAAAGTGGAAGTTTTCCGCGACGGCAAGATACACACGATGGATTTTGAGCGCGGCCACCCGCTGGGCGGCATGAAAATCACCGGCAAATCCGACGATCTCGGCACCAAGGTTACCTTTAAGCCCGACCCCGAGATATTTCCTGAGACGAAATTTTCCTTCGATACGCTTTCAAACCGGCTGCGCGAGCTTGCATTTTTAAACGCGGGAACGCGCATCACCATCATTGACGAACGCGAGGACAAGGAGCATACGTTCAATTACGAGGGCGGGCTTGTAACGTTCGTTAAGTTTTTGAACGCCAATAAATCCGCGCTGCATCCGGAGCCGATATATTTTTCAAAGGAAAAAGACAACATTGTAGCCGAGGTTGCGCTGCAATACAACGACAGCTATAACGAGCAGGTGTTTTCCTTCGTAAATAATATCAACACGATAGAAGGCGGCACGCACCTTACGGGTTTCCGCTCCGCGCTGACGCGCGTTATCAATGATTACGTAAAGAAAAACGAGCTTTCCAAGACAAAGGATCTCACACTCAGCGGCGACGATGTGCGCGAAGGCCTGACCGCGGTTGTGTCGGTAAAAGTGCCTAACCCGCAGTTTGAAGGCCAGACAAAGACAAAGCTGGGAAATTCAGACGTTGAAGGCATAGTCAAATCCATCGTAGGCGAGGCGTTGTCCACCTTCCTTGAAGAAAACCCGGCGCTTGCCAACAAGGTGATTGATAAAGCCATCACCGCCGCCGAGGCGCGCGAGGCCGCCCGCAAGGCGCGCGAGCTGACCCGGCGCAAAGGCGCGCTTGATTCCGCATCCCTGCCCGGCAAGCTTGCCGATTGCTCCGAGCGCGACCCCAAAAACACCGAACTCTACATAGTAGAAGGCGACTCCGCCGGAGGTTGTTTTGACGGCGATACGCGGGTTGCGCTTACTGACGGCAGGCAA
>MGVF01000042.1 GCA_001800355.1 Elusimicrobia bacterium RIFOXYA2_FULL_50_26 | reverse complement strand
CAGCGTGGCCGGAATAATAACGGAGGATTACAATGAAAAAGACATCTTTGATTCTGACAGCCGGTTTGTTGTTGCAGCTCGGGACGCGCGTTTATGCGACTCCCTCAACCCAGGTGTGGAACCCCTCGACTGACATACAGGCGGCGGGCAGCGTTCACCTGGGAGTAGACAATTATTTCTCGCTTTTCGATAACGACACAAAACCGTATGCGTTTGCCACCGATGTAGGCCTCACTTTCGGCGTTCTAAAGAATCTTGAGCTGGGCTTCGATTTTTTTGAACCGTCGGCTGATCCGCTGCAGTTTAACGCAAAGTACGGGCTGCCCGAGTCCGGCGCCCTGCCCGCGTTTGCCGTGGGCGGCTGTAACATCGGAACGAAAAAGGATGTTACCGATTATAACATCCTTTACGGTGTCGCGGCAAAGACATTCGCCCCGGCGGGCAGAATATCCCTCGGCTATTATTACGGAGGCAACGAGAATCTTTTCCTCGACGAGAACGGTGAAAAGAGCAATACCGGAATAATTGCCACGTGGGACAAGGCCATTACGGACAAGATCTGGGCTGCCGTGGATTACGCATCCGGGAAAAGCTGGTACGGGAATTTAAGCCTTGGCGCATCTTATGCCTTTGCCCCGAACACCAGCGTTATTTTCGGTTATGTAATCTATAACAATGACAAGATAAATGCCAACAACCAGTTCACCACGCAGCTGGACATAAATTTTTAACGGAGGAATACTACAATGATTAGAAAAGCGTTGAAATACACACTTATCAGCTTGCTTTGCGCCGGCGCCTGCCTGGTTGTTCCGTGGTTGTTTGCGGAAGAACCGGTCGCGCCTGTCATCGAGGCCGTTGCACCGCATTTTACGCAGGACATGGCCGACACGCTAGCCAATGGAAAGATAGCGCTTGATACCGTATGGGTATTGTTTACAGCCTTTCTCGTGTTCTTTATGAACCTCGGGTTTGCCATGGTTGAGTCCGGGCTTTGCCGCTCAAAAAATGCCGTCAATATCCTGGCAAAGAACTTTATCGTCTTCGGCATCTCCTCGCTGGCTTTCTGGATACTTGGCTGGGGGCTGATGTTCGGCGATGGTAATGGTTTCATGGGCTTAAAAGGGCTTTTGTTCGTATCGGGAGCCGATAACAGCCCCGCCATGGGAGGCGCATACCAAGGCGTATACCAGGCGCTTAACTGGACCGGCGTTCCTGTCTGGGCGAAATTCTTCTTCCAGATGGTGTTTGCAGGTACCGCGGCAACTATCGTTTCAGGTGCCGTTGCCGAGAGAATAAAATTCGGCTCGTTCATAGTGTTTTCGTTTATTATTGTGGGTATAATGTACCCGCTTACAGGCCACTGGATCTGGGGCGGAGGCTGGTTGCAAAAAATGGGCATGTGGGATTTTGCCGGTTCAACGGTCGTTCACTCGGTCGGCGGCTGGTCTGCTCTTGCCGGTATATTGCTGCTCGGGCCGCGCATAGGCAAATACCGTTCCGACGGTTCGGTCAATCCTATCTTCGGCCACAGCATGGCGATGGCGACGCTGGGCGTGTTTGTTCTGTGGTTCGGCTGGTTCGGGTTTAACCCGGGTTCGACCATGGCGGCGTCATTTAACGACATAAGCCGCATCGTTGTTACTACAAACAGCGCTGCCGCCGCGGCCGCGCTAAGCGCGACGCTGGTGGCGTGGCTGCTTCTCGGCAAGCCAGACCTTTCCATGATATTAAACGGCTGTCTCGCGGGGCTGGTTGCCATTACCGCGCCATGCGCTTTCGTAAGCGTTCCGTCCTCGGTTATCATAGGGCTTATCGCGGGTGTCATAGTTGTGTTGTCTGTGTTGTTCTTCGACAAGATGCGCATTGACGACCCCGTAGGCGCCCTTTCCGTCCATCTTGCCAACGGCATTTTCGGCACGCTCGCCGTCGGGTTGTTCGCCCAGGATGCGATAATGCCTAACACTACAGGCAACGGGTTGCTGTTTGGCGGCGGGTTCAAGCTGCTAACCGCCCAGGCGACCGCTGTAGTTGCCGTCGGCGCGTTTACCTTCATCGTCGCTTTCGTAGCATGGTACCTTATAAAGAAGGTCTTCGGTATGCGCGTCAGCCGCGAAGAGGAAATCGCCGGCCTGGATATAGGCGAACACGGGATGGAAGCTTACCCTGATTTCCAGGGATTCCTTACAAAGTAACGACAAAAAGGAGAACATACATGAAACTTATAACAGCTATAATCCAGCCGGAAAAACTGGTGGACGTTAAAAAGACGTTATTCGACGCCGATATATGCAAGATGACGGTATCAAATGTCATAGGCGCGGGCCGGCAGAAGGGATACAGCGAAAAATACCGCGGCGCGATTACGGAGATAAACCTGCTGAAAAAAGTGAAGATCGAAATAGCGGTAAACGAGGATTTCGTCAAGCCCACGATAGATGCCATTATCAAGGGCGCCCGCACGGGCAACATAGGCGACGGGAAGATATTCATAACCGACCTTCCCGAGTGCGTGCGCATAAGAACCGGAGAGACTGGCAAAGCGGCTATAGGATAGTATAAGCGGCTGCCGGTATCAGTGATTGATACCGGCAGCCCGCCTATCAATATACCAGGAAATTGCAGGGCGTTTAGAACCGCGTCCTGCAATTTTGGTTTACCGGCAAAAAATGGTACAATATGCAGAATAAAATGAAATTACACGAGCATAAAACCAAAATTGTTTGCACCATCGGCCCGGCGTGCGGTGAAGTGGATGTGATTGAGGCAATGATCGCAGCCGGGATGAACGTTGCAAGGATAAATTTCTCCCACGGCAACCCGGAGCAATGGAAGCGTTATATCAAAAATATTGAGGCAGCGGCGGGAAAATGCAGGCGAACCATAGGCATCCTGGCCGATCTGCCGGGCGCCAAGATACGGGTGGGAAAGATTTTAAATGAGCCGCTGGAACTTAAAAAAGGCGCGCAGGTTACGTTAACGCCCGATGATGCCACCTCGTCGCCTTCGCGGATAAGCGTCGAATACAAAAAACTTTCAGAAAGCGTCCGGCCGGGCGGCGCCATTTATCTTGCGGACGGTTTCATAGAGCTTAATGTTGATGAAATAGCGGGCGCGGACGTGCGTTGCACGGTGGTAATGGGCGGTATGCTGACATCACGGAAAGGGTTGAACCTGCCCGGGGCAAAGTTGCTTATAGACCGCGTTACCGACGAAGACCTTGAACTTGTGAAATTCGGCCTTGAAAACGGCATCTCGATATTCGGCATATCTTTCGTTGAAAACGCCGCTGATGTGCAAAAAGTTAAGGATCATGCCGCCAGGCTGGGGAAATATGTTTTTGCGGTTGCCAAGATAGAACGCGCCGAAGCGGTAAAAAACATCACGGGGATTTTAAATGCCGCCGACGGCATAATGATCGCCCGCGGCGACCTGGGGGTTGAGACGCCCATCGAAGAAGTGCCGATGATTCAAAAGCGCCTGATCGCCCAGGCAAACCTGGCCGGCAAGCCCGTGATTACCGCTACGCAAATGCTTGAGTCAATGAAAAATAATACCCGTCCCACACGCGCCGAGGTCAGCGACGTGGCCAACGCCATAGTGGACGGTACGGACGCCATAATGCTCTCCGAAGAGACGGCGGTGGGGGATTATCCGGTTGAAACCGTTAAGATGATGTCCTCAATAGCCGCGTTCAGCGAGACGCAAAAGATGACAAACTGCCGGCAGGCTGAATTGCGCGAGTATCTCAAACGGCTTTCAGACCAGGGAAAGCTTACCATAACGGATGTTATTTCCAGAAATGCCGCCGTAGCGGCGGACGCTCTTTCGGCGCGCTACATTGTTACGCCCACCGAGACGGGCGGCACGCCGCGCCGCGTTTCGCGCTTTAAGCCGGCGTGCCGTATAATAGCGTTCAGCCGGAATGAAAACACATGCCGTTCGCTTACTCTTTCGTACGGTGTATGGCCGTACCTGTTCGACAACAACGGGACTAAATGGCACGAGGCGATAATGCGTTTTTTATGCGGCGGAAAAATGATTGATGAAAATGATACGCTGATAATCGCCGAGGGCAGGTTTTCGAACAAACCGGGCGGGACGGATTCTATGGAAATTCTTACCGTCAGCAAGGAAATGTTGTAACTGATGTTACGCAAGCAGTTGTATCGTTATTAAGCGGTTTCAATCTGCGGCCTGCAACTTCGGAAAACGCGGGCTTACGTAGCTACCGCTACGCCGCGCCCACATTTTCCTGCGTTTCGGCTCGCATATTGAAACCGAAAGACTTTAAGGTTCGAGTTTCCAAAGTCTGTGAGACAATCCGCCGGGAAGGTGTGGCTTTGAGGCCACCTCAAGCGGCGCGACTTTGATGGAATTATTTTTTCGGGAATTATTTTTGTGCTGTCCGACGCCCCTTCATCAATGAGCCTTATTTCAAAGGGGCTAGTTCACAAAAATACCGGAAAAATAATTCCATCATGCCGCAGTGGACTCAATGCCACACCTTCACGGCACAACAGCCGATAAATCGTCGCAACATTTAACAAATTTTGCGTAACATCAAGTTGTAACTGAATTCATGGAATATAATTTGTTTTCTGCGCCCGAAGTTCGTATTGTCGAGGCTTCGGCCGGCTCCGGCAAGACGTATGCCCTTGCCAAAAGGTACGTGCAGCTTCTTATAAATCCCGCCATCTCGCCCGAAGATATACCTCTTAAGTCAATTCTTGCCATCACCTTTACCAACAAGGCCACCATAGAGATGAAAGAGCGCATCATTGATGTGCTCAAAAAGCTGGCGCTGGACGGATTTGCCTCAAAATCCGAAGAGGCGGACATTCTTTCGGCGCTGGGCGTTTCAAAGGAAGATGCCGCGCTAAGAGCGCACAAGGTGATGGAATACATCATCCGCAATTACAACTATTTCCAGATTAAGACTATAGACAGTTTTATAAATGCCGTTCTCTCCGGTTGCGCCCTGAAGCTTAACCTCTCCTCGCGTTTCGAGATAAAAACCGACCATTCCGCCTATATATCATATAGCGTTGACGCCTTGATCGAACGCGCGCGCAACGACGCCGTTGTCGTCGGCTTGCTGCGGCGGTTTATGACGCAATACCTTCATGTCGAGCGGAAATCCGGCTGGCTTCCGCGCAAGGAGATGCTTTCTGTGGCGGAGAAGATGTACCAGGGCATGAACCGCTATGGCAAAGAGTATGTACAATACGGCAGCTCCGCGCCGCAGGATGTTGCGGCGCAAAAGAAAGATATAATCGAACGTATTGGCAGGATTCATAAGAAACTGCCGAAAAATGTAAATGCCCGCTTTTATTCATCCATTTCTTCCTGGGCGCAAGCGGATCCCGGCCGGTTGTATATAGGGGATCTGTCCTCATATTTCAGTTACGAGGCTATACCGGTAAATAAAGGCGGGAGCGTGCCGGAGGAACTTGCTTATGAATGGGATGCGTTGCGGGCCGAGCTTCGCAACCTTGCGCATCGTGAAGCTTACGGTTATTTCGACTGTTATGTCGATATATTCCGCTATGTCGCCGAGGAGATGCGCTGGCTTACCCGCAAGGACGACGTTTTGTTTTTAGACGATTTAAACCGCCAGGCCGGGCGGTTGTTCGATACGGAGAAAGCGCTTGTGCCGGAATTATATTATCGCCTTGCGGCCAGGCTAAGGCATTTTCTTATTGACGAATTCCAGGACACAAGCGAACTGCAATGGCGCAATCTTCTTCCGATGATAGAGGAAGCGCTTGCGACTGGCGGGTCGCTGTTTTACGTGGGAGACAAAAAGCAGGCTATTTATGGTTTCCGGGGTGGCAGCACCGGTTTGTTCGATTCGGCGCCCGGGCGCTTCAGCTACCTGGAACCAAAAAAGGAAGCCCTTACAAAAAACTACCGCAGTTGCCCTGAGATCGTTTCATTCGTAAATGAGGCGTTTTCGCAAAGCAATCTCGGGCTGTGCGCGGATGCTTTATATGAAGACGAAAAAAAAGGCATTGCCAGATTCATGCCTGCCGAGAAAGAACGCGTACTCGGAGTTTTTTCAGACGCAAGGCAGGTGTGCAATGACGCAAACCGTCACGGATACGTCCGTATTGAGCCATGCCTGGCGGATACGGCCGGTGAAAGAAACCGGGTTATACGGCGTAAACTTACGGAAACGATACTGGCCGTCAAAAAACGTTTTGATTACCGGGACATCGCCGTGCTTGCGCGCAGCAACAGCCAGGTTGAACTGTTCACCGGTTGGCTTATGGCGGAAGGCATACCCGTTGAATCGGAAAAAACCCTCGACGTGCGCCAGAACCCGGTTGTAAAGGAAATACTATCTTTGCTGGCCTTCCTTTATTCGCCGGTTGATTCATTGGCTTTCGCGTCTTTTGTAACGGGTAACATATTTGCGGGCGCAACCGGCTTAAAAACGGAAGACATGCGTAAATTTATATTCGCCCGGCCGGCAAAAAACACTTATCTTTACCAGGATTTCAGGGATGCTTTCCGACAAACGTGGGATGAGTTTTTTGAAAAAGCGTTCGTAACCGTAGGATTCGTGCCATTGTATGAGCTTGCGGTAAGCATGATTGCCGGGTGGAAAGTAATGGCTAATTTCGCGGGCGAGCAGGTGTTCGTGCTGCGATTGCTGGAAATCATACTCAACAGGGAAAAAGAAGACGGCAGTTTCGAGGCATTGACAGCCTATCTTAAAAAAAGCGCGGATTCGGCACTGTTCGTCAACGCCGCGGCCATGGATGCGGTGCAGATGATTACAATGCACAAGGTAAAAGGCTTGCAGTTCCCGGTAGTGATAATACCATTTCTGGATATGGAAACCAGCCTGCTTGGTAAAGATGACGCGGGTTATCACATGCTGCACGGCGCCGACGGAATTTCGCTGGTGCGCCTTAATAAGGCATATGCCGCGCACTCGGGTGAGCTTAAGGCTATTTCCCGCGAAAAATATACTGAAAACTTTATCAGCGAATTGAACGTGGTCTATGTTGCGCTTACCCGCGCGCAGGATGAACTTTACGCATTTGTGCCCGGCGCGCCTGAAAAAAACGACAACCCCGTCCGGCTCCTGATCGGGACAGGCGTAGTTGAGCACGGCGCGCCGTGCCCGCGCCGCCCGGCGGCACGCGTGCGCGATGAAGAGCAGATAACCGCCTGCGCGCCGCTTTACGGCGACATGGTTGAAATTTTAAAAAGCGAGGTCTCTGACCCGTATAGTATTTCACGGCGAAAGAGCATTGAAAGAGGTTTGTTGCTGCACGAGGCGTTGTCCCTCGTTGGCAATCTTGAAGGAAAAAACGTCTCAGCCGCGCTTGACGCGGCGGCCGCCAGGGCGGAGCTGGCATTTCCTTCCGTCGCGCAGCCGGGTGAGGTGCGTTCGTTGCTTGGTGCCCTGGCTGCAAAAGAGGAGTTTAGCCGCCTGTTTTACAATAAAGATGGTATAATACTATGCGAAAAAGAAATCATGACGCAGCGGGGTGAATTCAGGCGTATTGACCGCCTCGTTGTGACGAATTCAACGGTAGAGGTGATTGACTACAAGGCGAGTCCTGAAGAAAAAGACGCGCATGTCATGCAGGTAAAGGAATACATGTCGTTGTTGAAAGATATTTATCCCGGCAAAAGGATAACCGGAGCCATACTATACCTCGATACGCTGACATTATTGCCTGTAAGCCATGCCCGTCATGCCGGAGAGTCTTAGAGAGTGTGTCGTAATTACATTTTACAGTCAAAAGTCCCTGTTTTCGTCTCTCGTGTCCCTTTAGCAGTTTGAGGTCATTGCGAGCGTAGCGAAGCAATCTCGACGTTGCTTCTGATAAAAAGCGAGATTGCCGCGCCCTTCGGTCTCGCAATGACGACGATAACTTAAAACGCTAAAGAGACACCGTCACTCCGGCGAAAGCCGGAGTCCAGATTTTCCGTCGAGACTGGATACCGGATTAAGGCATTCCGGTATGACGGACGGAGCAAAAGGCAATTGCGACACAGTCTGGAAAGCCGGCATCCAGACTCGACGGTTTCGCCGGAATGACGGCAATAAGAATTTTTGACGCAGAATATAATTATGACACAGTTGAACAACGTAATAACCTATCCGTTTGGCGAGCAGTTTATACCTGCTATCGCCGATTATATTGAAGATAACTATATCAAAAAAGGCGCCGACTTAAGCCGGCTTGCCTTCGTTTTCGGCGGCCGCCGTCCGGCGCTTTTTTTACAGCGCGAGCTTGCCGGCCGCCTGAATAAAACTATTTATCCGCCCCGTTTTTTCACCGTGGACGAGTTTGTACGGTTTATTGTTGCAAAGCGCAGGCCGGCCGGTTTGTTTTCGGAAGTTGACAGCCGTTACCATATATACCGTCTCTCGCAGGAGCTTGCGCCCGATATATTGCGCGGCAGAAACACGTTTTCAAGATTTCTTCCGTGGGCGGGAGAAATTGTTTCATTTATCGGGCAGCTTGATCTTGAGGCCGTTAAAGACGAGGCGTTGCGCGGCGTTAAAGGAAATGCCGCCATCGGTTATGATGTGCCGGAAGCGATTAACCGGCTGCTTGTTCACATAGGTGCCATGCGCACGCGGTTTCATGATGAGCAGGCGCGGCTTTGTAAATACACGCGCGAATTTCTTTACCTGCTTGCCGCGCAGGCGGCCGGCGACGAAAAACTGGATGAATTCGAGCAGGTATTCTTCTGTAACTTTTTCTACCTTCACGCAACCGAGAAGGAAATTATAGCGTCCCTGTTAAGGAGAGGCAAGGCGACGGCGGTGTTTCAGGGCGATGAAAAAGAGTGGCCGGTGCTTGCGGATACCGCAAAAGCGCTGGGCTGCCGCATCAGTCCATCCGGCGAAAAACGGGCGGCCGGCAGTGTGCAATTATATGCCGGTTACGATACGCATTCCCAGGTTTCGATTGTGCGCGAGATAATTTCCGACCCTGCGGCGCGCCGGCGCGGGGTTCTGCTTGTTCCCGATGCGGAGGCGGTGCTGCCGCTTGTGGCCGGGGCCGCGCCGCTGCTGGGGGAATATAATATTTCGATGGGTTACCCGCTGAAACGCAGTTCTTTTCATGCGCTGCTTGAATGCATCATGGCGGCGCAAAAAAGCAGAAAATCCGATACCTATTATACGAAGGATTACCTGCGCGCCATCGGGCATCCGTTGATCAAGAACATGCGCATGGGCGAGCGGCCGGACGTAACGCGCATAGTGGTTCATACCATAGAGCAATTCATGGTCGGTTCGCAGGAATCGCAGTTGGCGGGTTCGCTATTCGTTAAACTTGCCGATATCGAGAGCAATAAGGAGCTGCAAGCGGCGGCGCGTGAGACGATTGCGGGCGCGGGCGTATACGTGGATGAGGAAAAAACAAAGGATTTTATAAAGGGGCTGCACAGGCTGCTGTTCCGTATGTGGGAGCCGCTTGAGACGTTCGCCGCGCTTGCGGATACCGTCGAGGAGTTTGCCGGCGTTCTTTCGGAATACAGTTTTCTTAACGCATACCCTCTAAACACAAAGGCCGCGGGAGCGCTGATTGATCTCGCCGGCGAGTTCAGGAATTCGGAGTTTTCCACGGAAAAGTTTGAACAGGACGAGTTATTCAGTATAATAGAACAGCGCCTTGAGGAAACGCGCATCTCATTTGCCGGGTCCCCGCTTAAAGGTTTCCAGATACTTGGTATGCTGGAAGCGCGTTCATTGAGCTTCGATACTGTAATTGCCATGGACATGAATGAATCCGTGGTGCCGAACATCGGCCATCAGAATGCGCTTATACCGCGTGATGTGATGCTGGAGCTTGGATTGCGCCGCCTTGAAAAAGAGGAAGAAATCCAGCGGTATCACTTTATGAGGCTTATAGCGGGCGCAAAAAACGTGCATCTGGTATACTCCACGCATCCTAAGAATGAGAGGAGCCGTTTCATCGAGGAGCTGGTGTGGAGCGGCCAGAAGGAAAGTAAAACGCTTTCAGTGATGCCGGTAAAAACGGTTCGTTTCGACGTCTCAACCGTAAAAGCCGGGCGCCCGGTGCCGAAAGCCGGCGGCGTCAGCGAGTTTCTGTCCGCTTTCCGTTATTCGCCCACGGCGATAGACACTTACCTGCATTGCCCTCTGAAATTTTATTTCAGGTTCGTGCTCCGGCTTGCCGAGAAGGAAAATATTGATGAAGAACCCGGCAGCGCGGAAATAGGCGCGTTCATCCACCAGGTGCTGGAACGCGCATTTAAACGATTCATCAACAACGCCCCGTCCATGGACTCGCATTTCAGGGCTTCCTTTTTGAAAGAAGTTGATGAAATGTTCGAGGAGAGGTTTGCGGCAAGGATGAAATCTGATGCATTTCTGCTGAAAGAAGTTATCATCCACAGGCTTTCCGAGTTCATTGATAACGAGATGCGGCGCGCTCGCGTTGAAATCCGGGAAATTGCGGCCGTGGAGCGCAAATTTACCGAGGACATCGTCCTGGGAGAAAAGAAGTTCCGCTTCAACGCGCGCGTTGATCGGATAGACCGCCTTAAAGACGGTACGCTTCTTATCATAGATTATAAAACGGGTTCGGCAACTGCGCCAGCGCAACTGCCCCTGCTGCGGGAGATGGCGGCTGATCTGAACAGGGAATCAATAAAGAAGGCGGTGCGCTCGTTCCAGTTGCCGGTTTATGTCGAGATAGCAGGGAAGGCATTTTCCGGCAGCACGCTGGATGCCGCGCTTTATGACTTGCGCGCCTGCGAGATGAAGAATTATTTTAAGGAGAAAACGCCCGCGGAAAAGACGGAGAAAGTGCGCATCATCCGCGAGGCGCTTACGTTTGTGCTTAACGAGATTGCTGACCCCGCGGTGCCGTTTATACCGGACGATACAAACCCGGCAATGTGCGGTTATTGCCCATTTTACAACATGTGCAGATAAAAGGGTAGAGGGTTTTGTCCATGTGTAACCCTCGCCCCTGCGGGGAGAGGGCAGGGTGAGGGGGAGCTGATACTGAAAGGAGACAGGATAATGGAAGGCGTGTATTTTGTAGTCAATAATATTCAGAGGGAAGTGGAACAGCCGCTTGACAACGTAGTTAATACCATCATGCTGCTTGAGGGGGGAGCGACGATCCCCTTTATAGCCCGTTACCGCAAGGAAAAAACAGGCGGCATGGATGAGACGGTTATACGTAAAGTGTCCGACAGGCTTGAATACTACCGTGAACTTGAAGCGCGTAAGGCCGCGATAATCAAAAGCATCGAAACACAGAAAAAGATGACGCCCGAGCTTAACAAGAAAATACTTGATTGCACGGATAAGATCGTCCTGGAAGACATATACCTGCCTTACAAGATAAAACATAAAACGCGCGCAACCGCGGCAAAGGAAAAAGGGTTGGAACCGCTTGCGGATATAATAATGAGCGAGCCCATGGGCGGCAAAACGAAAGAAGAACTTGTCGCTCCGTTCATCAACGCCGAAAAAAACGTGGCCGATTACAAGGAAGCGGTTGCCGGCGCAAAGGATATTATCGCCGAGCGAGTCTCGGATTCAGCCGTTATACGCGGCTGGGTGCGCGGTTATACGTCGGATACAGGCATGTTAAAGTCAGCGCCTCGCTCGGATTTCAAGGATATTAAAACAAAATTCGGCTCATATTATGACATGTCGGAACTGATAAAGAATGCGCCATCCCACCGCCTGCTTGCAATCCGGCGCGGAACCAAGGAAGAAATTTTGTCCTGGAAGCTGGTAGTGGATGAAATTCACGTAACTGACACCATTAAGGCAATGGTGATAAAAAAACAGCCGTTGCTTTTCGTAATGGAAATTGAAGACGCGATAGTTGACAGCTATCACAGGCTTATGGAGATTTCCATAGCGGTTGAGGTGTTTTCACAGGCTATCGAAAAGGCGGAGGTTGAGGCCATAAGTGTGTTCTCCAAGAATCTGCGCAGCCTGCTGCTTGCGCCGCCCGCGGGATCAAAGATTACGATCGGGGTTGACCCGGGTTTTCGCACCGGCTGCAAGCTTGCGGTTATGGACGAAAAGGGCGATTTCAAGGAGTTTAACACCATATACCCCACGCCGCCGGAAAACGACATAACCGGCTCCGAGGCGGTGCTGATGGATTTGATTCTTGAGTACGAGCCGCAGTTAATCGCCATCGGCAACGGTACCGCATCCAGGGAAACATATTCGTTCATAAAGCAGATGTTAAAGAAACACGATAAAAATATCAAATGCGTTGTGGTAAGCGAGGCCGGAGCTTCCGTTTACTCGGCGTCCGAGGCCGCTGTTGAGGAGTATCCCGATCTTGACGTAACGGCGCGCGGCGCGATAAGCATAGCTCACAGGTTGCAGGACCCGCTTGCGGAGCTTGTCAAGATTGACCCCAAGGCCATAGGCGTTGGACAGTACCAGCATGACGTAAACCAGAAGGAACTGAAACGCTCGCTGGATCTTACGGTAGAGTCCTGCGTCAACCATGTCGGCGTGGATTTAAATACGGCCTCGGTGGCGTTGTTAAGCTACGTTTCCGGCATCGGCAGGGCGACTGCGGAAAACGTGGTTAAGTATCGCAGCGATAACGGGAAATTCAAAAACCGCGCGGAGTTGAAAAAAGTGCCGCGCCTCTCGGAAAAGGTTTTCGAGCAGTGCGCCGGATTTTTGAAAATACGGGATTCGGATAACCCGCTGGACAATTCAACCATCCATCCCGAAACCTACCCGATTGTGGAAAAGATGGCGGGGGATGCCGGAATACCTGTCAAGGATCTGGTCGGCAACACGAAGCTTATTGACACAATACCGCTGGATAAGTATGTTACCGTACAGACGGGGCTTATGACGCTTAAAGACATTGCCGGCGAACTGAAAAAACCAGGCCGCGACCCGCGCAGCGAATTTAAAAACGTGGAATTTGCCGAGGATATTACCGAGATAGAGGATCTGAAAGTCGGAATGGTTCTCAACGGGACGGTAACAAACGTTACCAACTTCGGCGTCTTCGTTGATATCGGCGTTCATCAGGACGGTTTGATACATATTTCAAAGCTTGCGGATTCATTCGTCAAAAATCCGTACGAGATCGTTGCGGCGGGAGACATGCTTTCGGTTGAGGTATTGGAAGTTGACGCCGACCTTAAGCGAATATCGCTAAAGCGGATCTCCGGAGGCAAGGCGCCGGACGCCCGTCCCGGCGGCGGCAACACGCGCCCGGCCGCAAGGCCTCGCAACAATTTTGAAGGTTTCAAGATAGGAAGCTACCTTGACACGGATTTGTAAAGAAGGCATTAAACCCGGATTTTGCAATAGGCGCGAGAACCGAGGCGAACAAGGCGGAGGCTTTTTCGACGAAAAAAGCGAAAGCGTAGCGTTGACTACGGTTGAGCTTTTTTCGGAAGAAAAAGTCCCGCATTGTTCGACGAATTCCGCGTCCTATTGCAAATTCCGGGTTAAACTCCCCCTCACCCTGCCCTCTCCCCAAAGGGTAGAGGGTTCGCATTAATTCTTTCCTCTCCAAAGGTAAAGGGTCTGCGCTAATTCTTTCCTCTCCGGTGGTAGAGGGTTTGCTCTAATTCTTTCCTCTCCCCGTCGGGGAGAGGATTAAGGTGAGGGGGAATTATCAGTTACCTGCTATCTTAGCGCCATTCGCATTGCCGAACTCGTTCTCATAGTCAGTATGCCCCCGAGTACCAGATTTATGCCCACCACCAGGCCTAGCACGCCCGCGCTTACCGCAGGGGATGCCGCAAGTATGATTATACCCAGCACCACGCCTGTTATGCCGGAGATAATAGGCCAGCCGGTTTTGCGCGGCTCAAAAAAACGCGTTATACCTGCCGCGATAAGATATAATCCTACCAGCGCCCCCAGGAACGCGAATCCGAAAAGCGGGTGGCTTATTATAAGCAGCCCTGCGAGAGCCGTTATAATACCCACTACCGTACGCCCTCCTGAACCCTGAGCTATGCCGCTGATTATCTCAATGACGCCGCTGACAAGCACAGCGCCGCCGAGGAGCGCCAGGAACAGCGCGCCCGAGAATATCGGCAATAATATTGCCAGTATACCGAATATGGCTTCCGAAATACCCAATGCCATTAGCACCGACGAAGCGTTATTAACGGCCGCGTAAAGCTGATTGGCATTAAGCCTTTTCAATTCCTGCTCTACGATAACGCCGGAATCCTTTATTTGTTGTTGCTGTTGTTGTTGGATTGTTACCATGGTTCCCTCCCCAAATGCCGCGTAGCGGCATTTCTACAATTACATTGTATATATTTTAACCCCGTATGGCAAATGAAAAAAACAGGTGTCTCTTTAGCGTTTAGAAGTTGTCGTCGTCATTGCGAGGAACGAAGTGACGAAGCAATCTCGTCTTTGTAGTCGTCAAACAACAAGATTGCTTCGCCGCGCTCGCAATGACCTCAAACTGCTAAAGAGACACAAAATTAGAAATAAATTGAAAAGATAAAATTATTTGCCTATAATTATGTAATAGCCATGAAGAAACCAACTAATACTATTGATTTTTCCCAGTTATCGTTACCGGCCAGACAGTGGCTTTTCATACCGGTTTTTTTGCTGTTGGCAGTATCCATAATAGGATGCGGCTACCTCTATTACAACAATCAGAAGAGAAAAATAAGACAAAATATAGCCGATAATCTTACTGCTATTATAGACTCCAAAGTAAGAGAGATAACTCAATGGCGTAAAGAGCAACTGATAGACGTGTCGGCTGTCATAAATAACCCATTTATAATGGACAGGTTGCGACAGTTTGTTTCCCTGCCGGATGACCCTTTATTGGCGAAATACATATCAGCATGGATATCCTTTACCAGAAAAAATTATGGATATGACAACGTTATAATATGCAATATGTCCGGCAGAATACTTGCGTCAGCCGCGCCCGTGGGCAATTCGGTCAAGAACAAACTGCGCAGTTACGCCACGTCGGGGGCGCACGAAGTGAACGCCGAACTTGTAAGGTATGAAGACGAGGGCAGGGTATGCTACGATGTTTTCATACCTTTCAGAGCATCCGGCGATGCCTACCTTCCTCCCGTGGGTTTTGTCGTTACACAGGCTGATCCCGAAAAGTATCTTTATCCCTTGCTGCAATCGTGGCCATCGCCCAGCGCCACAGCGGAGACGTTGCTAATTAAGCGCGACGGCCAGGATATAGTGTACCTTAACAATCTGCGCCACAGGCAGGATACGGCCATGAAGTTCAAGTTGCCGGTGCTAAGCAAGGAATTGCCCGCCGCCATGGCTGTGCGCGGGTATTCCGGCGTTTTTGAAGGAAAAGATTATCGCGGGACAAAGGTAATGTCAGTTATAAAGCCTGTGCCGGAGAGCGCATGGTACATAGTGGCAAAGGTTGATAATAGCGAGATATATGCGCCCCTGCGGTACGAGGCATGGGCGGTAAGCGGCGCTACGCTCCTGATGATATTTCTTTCCGTGCTTGGAATGCTGCTTGTGTGGTATCGCCAACGGCTTATACTTGCCGCGCACCACTACCATTTGCAGAAAAAAACCGAGGAGCAGATACGTTATGCCGGTTTCCACGATTCACTGACCGGCCTATACAACCGCGCCTATTTCGAGGAGGAGCTGACACGGTTTTCCGCTTCGCGCGAACTGCCCGTAAGCGTTGTCATGGGTGACGTAAACAATCTGAAACTTACAAACGACATTTTCGGGCACAGCGAGGGCGACCGTCTTTTGAAAGCCCTGGCCGGGATAATCCAGTCATCGTGCCGCGAGGATGACATAATTGCGCGCTGGGGCGGGGATGAGTACATTATCCTGTTGCCAAATACGAGCCTGGGGCAGGCTGAGATAATTGTCAACCGCATAAGAAATTTGTGCACGGAATCTAAGAGCTTTTTACTGCATTTCAGTATTTCGCTGGGGACTGCTGCCAGGGAAACAAGCGACCAGAAGATGGAAGATGTCATAAGGATAGCCGAGGAGAAGATGTACAATATCAAGGTGCTTGAAAGCAAGGACAATCGCGAGAACGTTATTAACTCAATGCTTGGCAGGCTTGCGCGTTCTGGCTATGAAACAAGCGGGCATATAGAGCGAATGCAGAAGATAGCGGTTATAGTGGCAAGGAAAATGGGGCTTCCCGGCCGCCAGGTTGACGAACTGGAGTTATACGCGGCATTGCATGACATTGGCAAGGCCGCGATGCGTGACGATCTTTTATCGAAACCGGACAAGTTGACGCCTGAAGAATGGGATAAGATGAAATACCATACCGAGATAGGATACCGTATTGTTCATTCTTTCCCTGAACTTAACCATGCCGCCGATGCGGTGTTGTATCACCATGAGCGCTGGGACGGCGCAGGTTACCCTATGGGGTTGAAAACCGAACAGATACCATTGCTTGTGCGGCTGCTATCCATAATCGAAGCGTACGACGTCATGACACATGAACGCCCCTATAAAAAAGCCGTGCCCCCCGTTGAAGCTCTCGAAGAATTGCGCCGCCAGGCCGGCAAGCAGTTCGACCCGCGCCTTGTTACAATTTGTGCCTCAGCCATAGAAGAATACCAGAATCAAAATAACCCTTGACGTTCGCCGCGGTTTCCATTATAATTATCAAACATAATCAAACCTGAACACTCCCCTACGCACACTCCCGTTACATTCCGTCTGAAAAATCAAAAATGGTGTCTCTTTAGCGTTTAGAAGTTGTCGTAGTCATTGCGAGCGAAGCGAAGCAATCTTGCTGTTTGGCGATGATAAAGACGAGATTGCTTCGTCACTTCGTTCCTCGCAATGACAGCATTTTACTTCTAAACGCTAAATGGAACAAAAAAATTTAAAGCTTGAGAGGTTTAGCATGTTTAAAAGGTTGTTGATGGTTGTTTCTTTTTTTGTCGTTTGCGGCAGTTCGGTTGTTATGGCGGCCAAACCCGTGGTGTTTTTCTCAGATCTCACGTCCGGCCCGAAGACGGGCGGCAAGGATAATAACGGTCTGTTCGTTACGGTTACCGGCAAAAATTTTGGCGCCCAGCGCGGCACTAACGTTGTAGCGGTAGGCGGAGGGGCAGTCGCAGGTTATCCTATATGGTCCGACACCAAAATCACGTTTCAACTGGGTGCCGCTGCGGCCACAGGCAACATCGTCGTAAAAACCGCGGAAGGCTCTTCCAACGGGATTGCGTTCACAGTCAGGAGCGGCGGTATTTATTTCGTCAGCGCAACCTCGCCGAATAATCCCGGAACCGGCACATTCCAGGATCCATGGCGCAGCCCCGCGAATTTTTTCAAAAGTTACAAGGCCGGCGATACCTGCTATTTCCGTGCCGGAACATACCCCGGCCGCTATGGTAACCAGACCAGCAGGCCATACAATATCAGTTTTTATAACACCGGAAGCGCCAGCGGCGCGGCGGGCAACGAGGTCGCATGGGTGGGCTATCCGAACGAGAAGGCATTGTTCGTTGCCGACGACAACACCGTTTACAACGGCGCCATAGAGATTACAAGCGATGTTCAATATCACGTATTCTCAAACCTGCATATTTTGGGCAGAGGCGACGGGCGCGAGCAGGTGCGCCTCTACGCTGAAAATAACAAGCTGGTTAATTGTAATATCGAGGGCATAAAAACGCTTTCTTACGGCATGATAGGCGTTACGGCATCCAATCTCAAGATCTGGGGTAATGAACTTTACGGCGCCGAGTCGGGCAATAAGCTTGATCACGTTATATATTTCCAGGGCGGCACGGATAACGTTGACGTGGGCTGGAATTATATTCATGACAATGATATAGCCGTCGGCCCCGTGTTCTCATGGAACCTTGGCTCCGCGTCGTCAAATAATACCAGGATTCACGACAATATCATAGACTGCCGAAATTCATCGGACGCTTTGCGGCTTGCCGGCATATGGTCGGGCGGCGGGGGGAGCATTTATTTTTACAACAACGAGGTTATAGAGGCTGGCGCTTCATTGAATAACGATAATGCATACAACGCGATTTATGTAGGATTCGGGACGGCTTACATTTATAACAACACGTTTTTCCGTTCGCGCGGCGCGGGATCAAGCTATGTAATTAATGTTTACGCGGGCGCCGCCGCACAGGTGAAAAACAATATATTCTACAACCAGAGCAATTGCAGGTATGTAAATCTTGCTTCCGGCAGCCTGACGATTGACTCTAACGCTTATTATGGCGGCGCTGGCAGCCTGCCGTCGGGCGATGCCCATCCCGTTACGGCGGCGCCGGAGTTTGTGTCCGCTTCGACGACGGATCGCAACCTGCGCTTGAAGGCCACATCGCCCTGCATTGACAAGGGCGTAGATACGCTGGCCGTGGCGCCTAAGGATATTGAGGGCATAGCGCGGCTTGCAGGCAAAATTGACCTCGGCGCTTACGAGTACTACACACCCGGTTCCGAGCCGGTTGTCGTAGAAAATCCAGATCCGGCAGATACAACTCCCCCGGCCGGCGACCCTGGCAGCGGAACCGTCTCAACCGGTACGGGAGCCGGCAGTGAAACAACTGAAACGCCGCAGGATCCTGTAGCTGTTGACCCCGCGGTAGAGTCATCGCTGACAGTAATAGGTTCGTCGCAGGGCAGGGGAAGCATAAACCCCGACCGCGGCGAAACCGTTCTGATAAGGTTTGCATCCCCGGAAAGCGGAGTTTTTGGTTGCCGGATTTATGCATCCTCGGGCGAGCTTGTGTGGGAAAAACAAATTTCCGGCGTAGCGGCCGGCGATTTCGAATGGTTCCCCCGAAATATGGCAAGCGGCATCTACACCGCCCACGTCAAAGGTCCATCCCTTTCCCTGAAAAAGAAAATCGCCATCCTTCGTTAAGATTACAACATCAAGTACCTTGACATTTGATTTTCTATTCCTTATAATGTATATAAATTATATACATATATACATAATTTATATACAACAACGAGGAACTTGCCATGTTAGAGCCTCTTTTGGGGAATAGTGTCGTAGAAAAGATACTATTTTATCTTCTGGTATATGAGAACGGTTATATCAGGGGCATTGCGAATACGTTCGGCATCAATGTCAACGGTATTGCGCAGCAATTAAAGCGGCTTGAGGATGGCGGGGTTGTTGTCAGTCAGTCGAAGGGTAAAATACGGCTTTATACCTTCAATCCTCGGTATCCGTTCCTGCCTGAATTGAAAAACTTGCTGCAAAGAGCCATGGATGTTCTCCCCGATGAAGAAGTTGATAAGTATTACATGATGCGCACCAGGCCCCGGAGAAAAGGAAAGCCATCGTGAAAAACATTGATTGGGGAAACATTGATATAAAAGGCCTGGCCTTGCTGGTAAGTGCGGAGTTAAAAAAGAATAATATCAGTGCCGTATTGGTAGGCGGGGCATGTGTATCAATCTATTCTCATAATAAGTACGTCTCCATGGATCTTGACTATGTTTCTTACTCTACCCTTAACGAATTGAGACATGCTATGGAAAAAATCGGGTTTCATCAGAAAAGCAGCAGACATTTTGAACGTACAGGATGCAGGTTTTTCGTAGAGTTTCCACCCCCGCCGATAGCGATCGGCAAAGAAGTGCCGATACGGGAATTTGAGGAAATAAAAGCGCTGACTCTCTTAACCCCCACCGACTGCGTGAAAGACAGACTGGCTGCTTATTATCATTGGAACGATCCTCAATCCCTGGAACAAGCATTGATGGTTGCCCGCTCGCAGCCGGTTGATTTACGAAATGTAGAAAAGTGGTCGAAGAAAGAAGGGTCGTTAGATAAATTTCACCGGTTTGAATCTCTACTTGAAACCAATGTACATCAGGCTATCAAACGCTTATGATACGGGTAAATAATCTTTGTAAATATTATGGGGATGTTGCGGCGGTGGATCATCTCTCCTTTACCATCGAAAAGGGGAGGATACTTGGTTTTCTCGGGCCTAACGGAGCGGGAAAAACTACCACCATGCGCATGATGAGCTGCTTTATGCCGCCAAGCTCCGGGTCTGTGAGCATAAACGGGATGGACATTGCGACCCAGAGCATAATGGTTCGCAAATTTATCGGCTACCTGCCGGAGAATCCGCCGCTTTATACCGACATGCGCGTGGATGAGTATCTTGAGTTTGTCGCAGGCATAAAAGGCGTGCAGCAGGACAGGATACCGAAGCAGGCCGCATCCGTAAAGGCCAGGTGCGGGCTTGATGACGTTTCCCGCAAGCTGATCGGCACGCTTTCAAAAGGGTACCGGCAGCGCGTCGGCATAGCGCAAAGCATTATAAACGACCCCGAGGTTTTGATTCTCGATGAACCGACCATCGGGCTTGACCCGAAACAGATCGCCGAGATTCGCACGCTCATTAAATCCCTTGCCGGCGAGCGGACGGTAATTTTAAGCACCCACATACTCCCCGAAGTTTCCCTGATATGCGACGACATTCTTATCATAAACAAGGGGAAGATGATGTTCATGGATTCCATGGACAACATACGCGGCAAGCACGACCTGGAACAACTGTTCCTGAAATACACATACGGCGGTAACGCGGGATGAAGAATATTTGGAAGATAGCGCTTAAAGAACTGAAGAGTTATTTTGTTTCGCCGATCGGCTACGTTGTACTTTCGCTTTTCAGCGTTCTCTCGGGCTGGTTTTTCTTTAATCATGCGCAACGGTTCAATTCGCTTGTAACTTTTTACATGATGTCCCGCCAGCCGGAAACATTAAACCAGCTTAATCTTAATACATTCGTCATTGTGCCGATGTTTCAGGAACTTTTGATGTTGTTAAACGTATTCCTGCCCGCCGTAACGATGCGGCTTATCGCCGAGGAAAAGCGGCAGAAAACCATCGAGCTGCTTTTCACCTCTCCTTTATATACTTCCGAGATTATACTGGGGAAATATTTGTCGGTGCTGCTGTTTCTTGCCATGATGCTGGGACTTACGGCGGCCTACCCCGTAATACTTTTCGTATACGGAAGGCCGGGGCCTGAAATTATTCCCATAATTACGGGTTACGCGGGATTGTTCATGGTCGGCGCCTGCATAGCAAGCGTGGGATTGTTCGCCTCAAGCATCACTGAAAACCAGATCGTCGCCTTTGCCGTCGGCCTTTCGCTGTCGCTGCTGTTTTACATCATCAGTATGCCGGCGCCCGCGGTAGGCGGAATTATGGGCGATATACTAAACTATCTCAGCCTTAAAGGCCAGTTCAACGGGCTTGCCAACGCATTTATTGACACGCGCGTGATTGTTTATTATGCATCGTTTTCTTTCACGTGGCTGTTTATAACCCACCGTGTAATGGAAGGTTTCAGGGTCAGATGAAATTTCATAAACGGCACTACCAGGTAACAGGTTTTTCAGGGGCGGTGTGTTTTCTTTTCGGCGCGGCGTACATGCTCGTCAAAAGGGAATTTTCATTATATGTCCTTCTCAATATGCTGCTCGGCGCGGCGATGGGGGGATTTTATCTCTATTCCAACGTCAAAGAGGTTTCAAAATTATTCGTCTCATCCGGCAGGCGCGGGGCAAAAAATATCGCTATAACCACGGCGCTTGTAATCGGAATTGTAATTGCCGTAAATCTCTTGTCCAACCGCCTGTATTTCGGCAGGGATCTTACGCGCGACAAGGTTTCCAGCATTTCCGATTATTCACAGAAGGCCGTGCAGTGGATAAAGCAACCCATAGAAATACTGGTATTCAGCACGGATAAAGACAATAGCGTCGAAAAATATCTGCTGGACAGTTACGGGTTTTATAACCGGCGCATAAGCTACCGCTTCGTTGACCCGGAGCGTAATCCGCAGCTTGCGCAACGATATGGCGTAACTAAGACGGGGCAGGCCGTTGTAACGTACAAGGACGGTTTCCTGCTTCTGGAAACCGTAACGGAAGAAAAGCTTACCAACGCCATTACGCGCATTACGCAGAGCGTAAAGAATTTTGTCTATTTCCTGCAGGGACACGGCGAACATATCGTTGATGATTTTAACACCAACCAGGGATACGGGCTTTTATGGAACGAGTTGAAAAGCGAGAATTACTTTGTGTTCAAGCTCAAGTTCGAGCCTCCGAATTATTATATACCCGGCAACTGCACCATTCTTATCGTTGCCGGACCCAGGCGCATGTTCACGGCCATGGAAGTCAAGGCGGTGCGGGAATTCCTGGAAAACGGCGGCAGGGTGATTTTCCTGCTTGACCCCGACGTAAAAACAGGCCTCGAAGAGCTGGTAACGGATTGGGGAATCGCGCTTGAAAACGATTGCCTCCTGGACGTTGTCTTCCCGTCTCTTATAGAACGCGCCATCGCGGGCATGAGCGGCCGCAAGGCGCAGCCGCGTCCCGTATTCCAGGTAATGGTAAACGATTTTCCCGATCACGAGATTACCGCAGCCATGAAGGAAAAAGCGGTGTTCATGTCGGTAGCGCGCAGTATGAAGCCGGTGGAGCAGAAGGAAGTCAATCTAAATTTACGTGTGGAGCCTCTTGCAAAAAGCACGAACAAAGGCTGGAGCGAAACTCACCTGGACGGCTTGTTTACAAACGCAAAAATTTCAAGCGACGTGTTTTCCCGGCGCGGGCCATTGAACGTAGCGCTGTTATCAACCAGGGGAACGCCGGAGTCAAACAGCAGGATGATCGTTATCGGCGACTCGGATTTTGTAAATAACGAATACTTCAATCAGCTTTACAACAGGGACTTCTTCATGAACTGCCTGGCATTTATAAGCGCGCAGGCCTCGCACATTTCCGTGCGCCCGCGCAACCTGTTTGCTTCCCGGCTTGATTATGACCCTGTGGCAATGAGCCGGATTTTCACATTGTCGGTTCTGGTTTTCCCGCAACTGTTTCTTATAGCCGGTATAGCCATCTGGTGGTTACGCCGCTAAGCAACGCAAGCTGCTGTATGTATGGTGCGTCCTATCGCAAATTCCGGGTTAAGCAAGTAATATGACAGCGAAAAATATTGTTTTAGTATCGGTTTTAGCCCTCCTTGTCGCAGCTTACCTCTTTTCCAGTGCAATAATAACGGCACGAAAGAAAAAGGATGCGGCCATCATCCCGTTTGAGTCCGCAAAGATTCAATCCTTCACTCTCTACAATGGCGAGAATTACATGACTGTCAGGCGGGAGCCGGATAGCTTTGTTTTTGCCAGGCCTTTCGACGGTATCGCGGCCAGGAAAGAAACAGTTGAAATGTATTTTAAAGTGCTTGATAAGCTTTCGCCCATACGCAGGCTTGGCGTAATAAAGGAGTCGGAATTGGAAGATTTCGGCATTTTGACAAAATCACCGGCGCTGGCCGTTACCGTCGGCGATAAAACGGCTGAATTCGTGCTTGGCGCGCGCAACCCGGTGGCGCAAAGTTATTACCTCTACCGCAAGGATACGGGTGAGCTTATGCTGGTAGCCGAGGCCGCCGCGCGGCTTTTCCGGCAGCGTCCAGAAGATTTCCGGGACAAGAAATTATTTAAGTTTGACGCAAAAGATATTAAATCCATGGAAATTGTTATCAAGGGAAGCCCCGTCGGCATGGTTGAATTAAGATCTCATTTCAAAAAGGCACTCGGTAGCGAAAACTCGGATTTCGAGCCGAGCCGAAGCCAAATTGGGCGAGCATACTTGACGAAGTATGTAAGCCGAATTTGGCAATGGCGTAGGCCGAAAGACGAGTTTGCAGCCCGAAAGGCCTTTTTGAAACGAGATCTAGTACAAAAGGATTGGTATTTAACGGAGATGCGCAGCGGCAGGTTATACTTGTGCGAAATGGCACGGGTGGGGCAGTTTATTGAAATGATGCTTGCGGCCGAAGTAAACGATTTTGCCGCTGCCGACGATAATTATTCAATCGCTGCCTGCGGGCTTGTTTCGCCCAGGTTTACATTACGTGTGTCAACTGGCGGCGCGGCTACGACACTCTCGCTGGGCAGGCGCTACAACGGCAACATGGTTTATGCCGCGGTTGACGGCATGGTAAGAGGCGGCGTAAGCGCGCTCCTCGAAGACGTGCTGTCGGAGCCGGCCTCTTCCTTCGCCCGCGAACGACTGCTGGATTTTAACATCTCATCCATCGTGTCGTTTACCGTCAAGGAAAGCGACATGCTTTACAAGTACGGCAAAAAAAGGGGGCGCTGGTACCGCACAGGCAAAAAAACGCGCGAAGCAGACCAGGATGCCGTCAGGGAATTTCTGCAAACGCTTGCCGGCCTGAAAATTGAAAAACACTATTTTGACGGGCTGCCGGGTGAGATTGTCAGGGAATACATGTTTTACAACAGGAAAAATGAATTGCTTGCAGGCATATACACAGGCGACACTTCCGACGGCATCACCCGCGTGAAGTTTAAAGATAAGGAAGGCACGTTCGGCGTTTCCGGCGATATACACCAATTATTGGGCATGTAAATAAGCGGAGGTTTAATGATAAAGGTTGACAGGGTTACCAGGAAATACGGGGCATTTACGGCGGTGGACAGGGTCAGCTTCGAATTGCAGCCCGGCGAGATAGTGGGTTTCCTGGGGCCTAACGGTTCGGGCAAGACTACGCTTATGCGCGTTATGTCCACCTATCTATTGCCAACCGAAGGCACGGTGTACGTGGGCGGCCTCGACGTTACGAAACATGAGCTTGACGTGCGCAGGCGCATCGGCTACCTGCCGGAAAGCAATATACTTTACCCGCAGATGCGGGTGGACGATTACCTGTCTTTCGTCGGGAAAATGCGCGGCCTTTCCGGCGGCCGGCTCAAGGAAAGGCTCGACTGGTGCGTAGAGGCGATGAAACTTTCCACCGTGATGGGCAAGAAAAACATGGAATGCTCTAAAGGGTTCAAACAGCGAATCTCGCTTGCGGCAACGCTTATACACGACCCCGAATATATTATTCTTGACGAGCCTACCGTCGGGCTTGATCCGTTGCAGATATTCATGGTGCGCGATTTTTTAAGGCTTATATCGAAGGAAAAGATAGTGTTGTTCTCGTCGCATATACTCCAGGAAGTCGCCGCAATGACCCAGCGCGTGATTATAATTCATGACGGTAAAATCATAGGCGACGTAACGTTTGACGCCAAAGACAACCGCACCGAGAAGCTTGAAGCTATTTTTGCCGCCGCGGTGCGCGGGGAATCGAAACCGGAGGCCGTGGCATGAAAATCGTTCTCGTAATTTTCGAACGCGAACTCAAAGCATATTTCAACTCCGCAATAGCATATATTTTTGCCGTGGTGTTCCTGCTCCTGACATGCGGCATTTATATGAACGAGTTCTTTCTTCTCTCCCGCGCGGATATGGATGCATATTTCTCGCCGCTGCCTTACCTTATGATATTGTTTTTGCCGGCCATCTCCATGCGCCTCTGGGCCGAGGAACGAAAAGACAACACATACGAGCTTCTCTCTACCCTGCCGGTGAAAAAGAGCATGTTGATACTTGGCAAGTACGCCGCTTCCGTCGTCTTTTTTCTTATAACGTTCGCCGGCACCCTGCCCATTGTGGTAATGCTTTTTGCGTTGGGACAGCCTGACGCCGGCAAGATCGTATCAAGCTATGCCGGCGCCGTGCTGCTTGGCGCAATGTATCTTGCCATAAGCCATCTTCTTTCCAGCGTTACGCGCGACCAGATAGTTGCCTACCTTGTAAGCGTTCTGGTTTTAAGCGCCTATTATGTAAGCGGCAACGAGATGGTGGCAAGCGTTATGGACGGGTTGTGGCCAAGGCTCCAGGTTGGAAGTTACCTTCGTGAAACGTTCTCGGCCGTGCCTCACTACGAAAATTTCACCCGCGGCATTATCGCCGCACAGAGCGTATTATATTTCCTGGTAATTACCGCCCTCTCACTGTGGATGACGGATTTAGTGATTAAGCGGGACCGCGCCTGATGAAAAAAGCATCTTCGACGATTCTTATAGCCGTCCTTGCGGCGGCTTGCGTGTTTTCAGGGGTTGCGCTTAATGCGCTTATGCGCAGGGGTGAGCTTGCGCGGCTTGATCTCAGCAAGGGCGCGATAACGACGCTTGACACAAAGACAATTGAAACTCTTTCCGGCCTCGCCTCCCCGGTTAAAATCACTTATTACACGACCGAACGCAAACGGATGCCGACCGCGATGCGCACCGTGGAATCGGACGCCCGCGCACTTTTAGGCGAGATGGCGCGCCGCGCGGGAAAGAATTTTACGTTCGAGGTAATGTATCCTGAAGACAATCCCCAGGTTTCCCGCTCCCTGGGACGTTTCGGCATAACATCCTTCCAGTTTAAATCAATCCTTAAAGACGAATACAGCGTCGCCACAATATGGTCTGGTATTCTTATAGAATACAAGGGAAAACCGCGGAGCATAACTTACATTACCCGCGGGCATCTTCGCCACCTCGAGGACAGGATCATTACTTATATTCACCAGATAGACACCGGTTATCGCCCGTTTGCGGCGGTGCATGCATCAGCTGATTACACGGGGCTTAGAAGCATGATAAACTCCATGGTTGGCGACGTCAAGGATTTTGGGTTTAAAGACGGCGGTATGCCGCTTGAGGCGGATGTCTGCTTCATAATGCAGCCGGAAGAGATGCGCGGCAGGGACGTAAACGATATTAAAACATTTCTCGGCGACGGGAAAGACGTTTTTTTGTGTTTTTCCAATTATATGCTAAACGATGACGGTGGCGGCAACGTGCGTGTGCGCGCGCACCGCAGCGGGCTTGAAGAGTTTTTGTCGGATATAGGCGTTCGTTTTGAAAAAAGCGTCGTAGTTGAAAACAAACAGTACAAAAACCGCCCCTGGCTTATAGACGTGCAGGGAACGCAGGTCGTGCTTGACGGTTTTAAGCTTTTGCGTTGCGGCACCATGTCATTGCCGTTTGCCTCGCCCATATCGGCTGATATTCCAAAATTGAAGAAAAACGGCTATTCCGCCGATACACTTATTTTCAGTTCGAAAGATTCGTGGCCTTTGGCAATCGCAGGCAAAGAAACGCTTATACCGGCGGCGGAGTTTTCACGGGCGTCATCGCATAATACAAAGCCGGAGGCCATTGCGGTTGTTCTTACCAGCGACAAACCGTGGGAAGGCCGCCTTTTTCTTTTCGGCAGCGGCTACATGTTCAGCGACCAGGCAAGTGCGCGCGGGGCAAGCCAGTTATATTTGAAAAATATTCTGATGACTTTTGTTTCGCCGGATAAACTCGGCTCCATACATGCAAGCCAGGAAAAGATACCGCTTATCGGCGAGCAATCCGCCGCCGCGCGCCTGTTCTGGAGGTTTACGGTTATTTTTCTTCTGCCGCTTGCCGGCATTGTGGTTTTGGTGTTCCGTGTGCTCAGGGTTCGTAATATGCTCGCGGGGTTGGATGCGAGGCCTGCGGCGCTGCTGTTCGGCGGGTTTGCCGTAATTATTTTGTTCCTGGTGACTATTAAAGCAATGCCCGGCTTTTACATTGACGTTACCCGCGAGAAGGTTAATACGCTTAATCCCGTTACCGTTCGCTGGCTTCAACAGTTGCGAGAGGATGTAACGATTACCTACGTTTCTTCACCGGCGCAGGATATGCCCGTGCGCTACAAGAGCATGGTAAATGAAGTCGTCCAAAAACTGCGCCGCATGGCTGCCGCGGGAAACGGGAAAATAAAACTTT
>MGVF01000041.1 GCA_001800355.1 Elusimicrobia bacterium RIFOXYA2_FULL_50_26 | reverse complement strand
GGAATTGGCAGTCGGAAAACAGGTTCAGGTGCTGGTACAGCAGTTGCACTCGGAGAAGGGGCATCCTGTCGTCTCATGGAGACAGGCCAGGGAACGTTCCGTATGGGAAACCGTAGGCGTATCTTTCAAGAACGCCACGCCGGTGGAAGGCGTGATAAGGAAGAAAATCAAAGGCGGTTTTACCGTGGACATCGGCGTTGATGCCTTCCTTCCCGCTTCCCAGTTGGAGCTTCGTATGCCGCAGGATATGAACAAGTATATCGGGCAGAAATTGCAATTTCTGGTAACCGAGGCCAACAGGGGCCAGAGAAACGTGGTGTTATCCCGGCGTAAAATTCTTGAGGTAGGACAAAAAGAATTACGCGGTAAACTGTTCGCCACGCTTGCCGATGGCCAGGAGTTCGAAGGAACTGTAAGCGGAATAACGGACTTTGGCGCGTTTGTTGACATAGGCGGCGTTGACGGGTTGTTGCACATCGGCGACATTGCCTGGCATCGCATCAAAAAGGTTTCAGACGTATTGTCCGTCGGCCAGAAAGTAAAAGTTAAGGTTCTTAAAATTGACCGCGAAAAAGAAAAAATTTCGCTGGGCATGAAGCAGCTTGCCGCCCGTCCGTGGGATTCCATGGACGAACGTTACCAGGCCGGATCAATCGTAGCCGGTAAAATTACATCGGTTACCGATTTCGGAGCCTTCGTCGAGCTTGAGCCGGGGCTTGAAGGGTTGTTGCACTGCTCGGAAGTATCGTGGACGGAACGCGACCAGAGTTTTAAAAAACATTTCAAACCCGGGCAGGAGATTGAGGTCAAAATCATAGCCATTGATAAGCAAAAGGAAAAGATTTCTCTTTCCCTGAAACAGTTGCAGGCAAACCCGTGGGAGGAAGTGAAACTTCGTTACCCTTCCGGCACCAGGCTTAAGGGCGTTGTAACCCACCTTACGCCCTTTGGCGCTTTTGTTAAACTTGCTGAAGGCATGGAAGGGCTTATACACGTGGCCGACATGTCCTGGACAAAAAAAATCCGGCACCCGCAGGATGTATTGCAGGTTGGCCAGGAGATAGAAGCTGTTGTAATGGATGTAAATCCTGACAATGAGAAAATATCGTTGTCGCTTAAACATCTCAGTGATGATCCTTACAGGCGTTACCGCACGGGCGCGGTAGTATCCGGCGTAGTCAAGCGCATAGTCGAGTTTGGCGCGTTCATTGAGCTTGAACCTAACGTTGAGGCGCTGGTGCGCATTTCCGAGATGTCCGCGCAAAGGGTTGAAAATGTGTCCGATGTGCTGGCCATCGGCCAGCAGGTTGAGGCCAAGGTGATTAAATGCGACCCGCAGGAAAGAAAGATAGACGTATCAATAAAAAAACTTGAACACGAACGCGAGCGCGAACTCCTGAAAAAATATGTCAACAAGGCCGAGCGCCCGACGCTGGGGCAGTTGCTGGAAGAGGAAGAATAAGATATGTGAGGGGGTGGTGCATTGACGTTAAAGTTAAAAAGCGGCATAGCGCTAATAGTATGCTTATTTATGCTGCCGGTGGGCGCGGCGGCGTTTGGAAAAAACAAGGTTATAACCAGGGGGTTTAACTGGCAGATACAGCCCATTGAGCATTTCGACGTTTACTATTACGATGCGCCCGGCAGCGCAATGTTGCCGTATGTAAACGGCTATCTCCGGGGGGCGTATGGGCGCGTTACGGATGTGCTTCCCGTTGTTCCTAAAAACAACTTCCCTTTTTTCCTGTATAACAATCACAATGATTTTGAGCAGACAAATATTGTCTCGATAGGTGAAGGCACCGGCGGCGTAACCGAGGCGTTCAAAAACCGTTTTCTTGTCGGGCATCTCGGTTCCCAGCGTTACCTTGAGTATGTCATCGCCCACGAGTTTACCCACGAGGTGGAATTTGAATACCTGTTTAACGGGTTCTGGCGTTCATTGCGCGTATTGAAGCTGGTTATTTATCCCAACTGGCTTCTCGAGGGGTTGGCGGAGTATACCAGCGGGGATCTTGACAGCACTACGAGGGAAATGTACCTGCGCGATGCGGCAACTTTAAATAAACTTCTACCGCTCGAACAACTCTACAGCTTTAACCATGTGCTGCCTCACCAGGTAACGCTTGCCTACAAGGAAAGCGAAGCGCTGATGCGCTATATCGCGGACGAGTACGGCCGCGACAAACTTGCGCTCCTGCTTCAGGCCTACCAGGAGCGTTTTGACGCCGATACGGTGCTGACGGGTACTCTTGGCATTGATCTTGCCGGCCTGGACAAAAAATTCCGCGAGTACATGGAAGACGATTATACACTTAAGTCCGCAAATCTTTCCGAGTCTTCCGCCTATGGAAGGCTGTTAACCCCAGCAGGCGAATATCCCCGTTTTTTTCAGTGCGCCGTGTTTTCCCCGGGCGGTGAAACCATGGCATATATTTCAGATGAGCGCGGTAACAACGAAATATACCTGATGGACGTCGAAACTAAAAAAACGCGGCGGCTTGTTGACCTTGCCGAATCAATCTCCGTTGAAAACGTGCATACCGAAGGTTCGGGGCTTTCATTTTCGTCCGACGGGCGGTTTCTTGTGTTCGCGGGCGAACGCCAGCAGGAGGATTATCTTTATCTATACGACATGGCCGCCTGCCGCCTCGAGGAGATAGATGTTCCCACGGATACGGCGGCATCTCCCGTGCTATCCGGCGACGGTGCGGTTATGTACTATTCCGGGATGAGGGATGGCTTCCGCGATATATATGCTTACACTATTTCAACCCGGCTGGTTCGGCAGCTTACCGGCACTCCCATGGATGAAGTTGATGCAGTGCTTTCTCCGGGCGGCGGGGAACTGGTTTTTGCGGCTGAAAGAAGGAACGCGCAAGGCCGCATAGAGTATGATTTGTGCCTTCTGCCCGTCGCCGGCACGGGTGCGGGGACGTTCATCACCGACCTGCCCGGGGACGAGCGTTCACCGTGTTTTTCGCCCGACGGCAAAAAAATATATTTTACGTCGGATGCCGACGGTATAACTGACATATACGTTTACGAGCTTGACGGCGGCAGCCTGCGCCGGCTGACAAAAGTTGTAGGCGGTAATTTCCAGCCGCGCGTTTCGCCTGACGGTAAAAATCTGCTTTACTCATCGTTCCGGGACAGCCGCCGATTGTTGTATCTCATGGACATAGAAAATGCAACGCCGCTTTTGCCGCCGGCCGGCAATGGCGCGCTTGCCGGCGATGTGCCGGCCCCGCCATACGACTTGCCCGTTTCTTCGGGCGATATACGCCCTTACAGGTTCAGGGCATCGGTAGACCTTTTCTTTCCCATGCTGTTGTACTCTTCGCTTGACGGGCTTTATACGGCGGCTTACTGGCAGTTATCGGAATTTTTGGGGAACCACCAGTTGCAGGCGGTTGCCACTTATGCCAGCGCCGCGGAATACCTCGATTACCAGTTGACTTACGGATTCCTTAAATTCCGGCCGCAGGTATATTTTACGGCGGCGGGAAACGAATATTTTGAGGATTACACGGCACAGATAAAACAGAAGATGAACCGGCAGCAGGCCGCGGTGTTGTTTCCGCTTAACAGGTTGCAGCGGATTGAAATAATACTGACGACCATCGAGCGCCGGCTTCAATACCGCGATACGCCCGGGGCCAATGCGCATACGCGCGAAAACGTGGCGGGGCTTGCCTTTGTGCACGATACGGTACAGGGGCCGTACCTTGAGCCCGTTTCGGGCGCGCGGTTGCGTTTGGCCGGCGAGTTCTCGGATAAAATTTTATGTGGTGATTTTCGTTACCAGGATGCGATTGTGGAAACCCACCGGTTTGTTCCGCTGGGCAGGCAGCACGTGCTTGCGCTAAGGGCTTTTGCGGCGGGCAGCTTCGGCGAGAACGCCGGCCTGTTTCGTCTCGGCGGGAGCGATCGCGTGCGCGGGTTGCCGGCGGATGCGTTCCAGTTCGGCGGCAGGCGGCTGTTTGTAAATAATATCGAGTGGCGTTTCCCGCTTGTGCACAACATCAATTACCATATATGGTATTTCTTCCCGGACTTCTTTTTTAAAACCATGTACGGTTCGGTTTTCGTGGACGGCGGCTTAGCATGGAACGACGAGGACGAACTGCTTGCAGACACTGCCGGGGCCGCAAAAGGCAGCTACGGCGCCGGCATCCGCGTGCATACGTTTATACTTGAATCCTATCCTTTAATGCTCAACTTTGAACTCGCCCGCCGCATGGACCAACACAATTACGTCCTATATTTCACCCTCGGCAGCACCTTTTAACCCTCTCCCCGTCGGGGAGAGGGCAGGGTGAGGGGGGGTAGTCGGTGTATCCCCGATTATTTTTTGCCCGATAAAAAAGCGCTGATGAGGCCTGATGTTGATGCGTCATGTGTGCGGCGGGCGCCGCCGCTTAGTTCCGGCAGTATGGCGTCTGCCAGCACCTTGCCCAACTGAACACCCCACTGGTCAAAACTGTTGATGCGCCAGATAGCTCCCTGGACGAATATCTTGTGTTCGTACAAGGCTATCAGTGCGCCCAGTGTCCGGGGTGTCAGTTCGTCGAGTAGAATGCTTGTCGTCGGCCGGTTGCCCTCGAAGGTTTTGTGAGGAGCCAGCAGGCCAATCTCATCCTGCGAAAGGCCTTCCTTTTTTAGCGATTCGATAACGGCCTCTCTGCTTAGCCCGAATGCAAGCGCTTCCGGCTGGGCGAAAAAGTTTGCCATCAGTTTCTCATGGTGGCCTTCCATCTTTTGCGGCGGGTTGATTACGCCTATGAAATCACAGGGAATAAATTTTGTTCCCTGGTGTATAAGCTGGTAAAACGAGTGCTGGCCGTTCGTGCCTGGTTCGCCCCAGATTATGGGGCCTGTCTGGTAGTTAACACGGTTTCCGTCGCGGCCGATGGTCTTTCCGTTACTTTCCATGTCGCCCTGCTGGAGGTATGCGGGAAAACGGGAAAGATACTGGCTGTACGGCAGAACGGCGAGTGTTTCGGCGTTAAAGAAATCGTCGTACCATATTCCGATGAGCGCAAGTATTACGGGCAGATTTTTTTCAAACGGAGCATTGATAAAATGATTGTCCATCGTATGCGCGCCTTCAAGCAACTGCTCGAATATTTCAAATCCCACGCTGCACGCAATCGGCAATCCTATCGCCGACCATAAAGAATACCTTCCTCCCACAAAATCCCAGAACTCAAACATGTTGTCCGGGTTTATGCCGAAGGCCGCGACTTTTGCGCTGTTCGTCGAGAGCGCCACGAAATGGTTGGCCACCGCTTTTTCGCCGAGCTTTTCAACCAGCCATTTGCGGGCAGTAACGGCGTTGGTCATGGTTTCAAGCGTGGTGAACGTTTTGGATGCAATGATGAACAACGTTGTTTCAGGCTCAAGCCTTTTAAGCGCTTCGGATATGTCGGCGCCGTCAATGTTGGATACAAAAACTACTTCAGGCCCGTCGGCATAATGTTTTAAAGCCTCGCATACCATCCTCGGCCCGAGGTCTGATCCGCCGATTCCTATGTTGACGACAGTTTCTATTTTCCTGCCGGTCGCGCCAAGCCACCTGCCCCGGCGCAAATCGTTCGAGAATGCTTTCATCTTCGCAAGCACCCTGTTTATGGCAGGCATTACATCGGCGCCGTCCTGCATAATCGGGCGCTGCGAGCGGTTACGCAGGGCGATATGCAAAACCGCGCGTTTCTCCGTCCAGTTTATCTTTTTGCCGGAGAACATCTCCAGCGCGTACTCCTTAACCCCGCTTGCGCGTGCCAGCCCGAAAAGCAATTTCATAGTTTCAGAGGTTACAAGGTTTTTCGAGTAATCCACCAGCATTGAAACCGAACCCTCGCGCACCGAGAACGCATTGAATCGCCCGCCATCATTGAAAAGCTCCCGCAGGCTTGTATTCTTAACCGCCTCATAATGCTTTTCCAGCGCCTTCCACTCGCCCATCTCCGTAAGTTTCACATCAGCCTTACCATCCATGTGCCATCCTCCGTTTTTTGAATATTATATGTTTACGCTATATCCTGCGATACTTTACTGTCTATCCAATCTTCGAATCCATTTAAAGACACCTTAAGTTTAGGTTTGATGGACATACCTGACAGCATTTTGTCGTTGTATTCATCGCATATGCGTCTTGTTGTTTGTTGAATTCTATCATTTTGCCTTTCAAAATCCACTTGCCTTTCAAAATCCACTACTTCAATATTTTGCAATTTCTTCATGTTCTTGATTTTATCTATCATGTGATTATCATAAGGTGGAAATGAATACCCGATTACCGTAAGCTTAACAGCTTCGCGTAAACTCTTACCTACGGCTGAATCAATTAGTTCAAACGTTTTGTTTTCCTTTGGATAATCTACGTGAGGCATAAAAATGAACGATTGCAGCAGTCCATCACATCCATCTAAAGTGCATTTAATATTATTGAAATCGTCCCATTTCACCCAGGGTTTTTGGTGCAATTTCCGACATTTAACGCATACTTGCCAATCAAGAGAACCATGCGGTTTAAGGAGCTTAAATCTTTTTACATTTTTACTGATATTCTTATTGTATTGTATTACGGGATCAATATAATCAAAATCTATCGCATAATCAAAACTAACGGGATACTTCCGTGTCAAATCATTCAAAAGGCAATCATAGTTAAACGAAATTAATGTAACGTCATCTGGATTCTTTAAGGCAATCCACTTTTTAAATTCCTCATAAGGTTTATGGTCATTTGCAATCAGGGATGCGCTTAATAAGTGCTCATGGATTATCCGTTTGATTACCGATAATGCGGCGGCATCATCCTGGATTTTACAATTGCCAAGGAGCTTATCAAATGAAAGCTCGCCAGAAATAGCTTTGGCAAGATCGCTAATATAGCGTTTATTATTATCCTTTCCAAAATAAGGAGTAGGATCCGAATTATTTTCAATCTCATCATGCACCGGAAGCATGGACTCGTATTGCGGGTAGTAGCGTTTAATAATATTTACGAAGCTATTATAAATCTGTATTGCCCCGTCTTCTGCATCCATGCCTACTATATGACCTGACAAACGACACCAGCCCAATTCATGTCCCAATGGGATGCTGCTGTTTCCTGCACGGGAAGCGCCTGTACCAAAAATAAATATCTCTTTACTCATTTTCTTTTTCCATGCAGAAAGGCATATCTGTAGGCTTGACGGCGCGCCCCGAAAGATTATTATGATCATTCATAGTCATAGTGATGGGCGGTGTGATATTCATTTTTTGCCTCTATCGCTCAATTCATTTTCGATCTGTTCGGTGCTTGGCAGGCTGGGCTTAAATTTCTTTGGAAGGGAATGCGTAAGTTTATATGCTGAAATTCCTATCGGTTTTTGAATATCGCTTAAGGAATACTCGGCAACAACTTTATCTTTCTTTTTACATATTATAATGCCGACGGTAGGCTTGTCGGTCTCGGAGCGCATCTGCATATCCACTGCTTTAAGATAAAAATTCAGTTTCCCGGAAAATTCGGGTTGGAATGCCGTTGTTTTCAATTCAATCACTACATAACAATGGAGCCTTATATGATAAAAAAGCAAATCAATAAAAAAATCGGTCTTGCCAACACGCAACGGGACCTGACGGCCTATGTATGCAAAGCCGGTACCTAATTCTAACAAAAACTGGGTTACATGGGTTACCAGCGCATTCTCAAGGTCTCGCTCATCATATTTATTTGTCATGCTCAGGAAATCAAAAATATAGGGATCTTTCAGTGTCTGTTCGGCAAGGTCGGATTGGAGCTTAGGTAATGTCAGCGCGAAATTGTTGACGGATTTTCCTTCCCGTTTATAGAGGCCGCTCTCTATCTGGTGAACAAGAACGTTTCGGCTCCAATTATATTTAATCGTATGCTGGACATAAAACAACGCTTCTTTTACGTTTTCACAGTTCGTAACAATCTCCCTGTTGTGACCCCATGGAATTTGAAAAATGCTCTTATCTGCTTGTGGAATAAATTTGCTTTCCGGCAATTGTCCCACGGCTTGTGGGACAATTACATCGGTTTGGCTATAGAATAAATACCATTTTTTTACATACATCAGGTTAGTACGAGAAAAACCTTTCATGTCCGGAAATTCGGCTGATAAGTCCTTGCTTAACTGATCAATCAAGCCATCGCCCCATTTGGCTTTTGCCTGTTTGGTTACAATATCCGCGCCAAGCTCCCAGTAAAATAGCAGCATTTCTGAATTAACTTTTACCGCCGCCTTAAGCTGGGTATGCCGAACTTTTAACTTAATTTCTGTAAGCCATGCTTTGTACTCTTTGTCGCTTAATAAATTATGCTTCATGCCGACCGCCTTCCGTGTTTTTCAGCATTGTTTTTAACGCATAAGTATGTTATATAAACAAATCCCTTATGTCAATACGTGAATCTTTACTTTTTCATGAATTTTTAGTATCTTTTAGGCTATCGTTTCTGGCGATAACAGGAGAATCGGTTATGAAAAAGACGGGGTTTGAGTTTTTGGATAAGGACGGTATTGGCGCCGCGGTTATATCTAACGACAACGGGCTTGCTTTCAAATTTCTTGAGAACGGGGCGTTGTTTTCGATTACTGGCGGGAATAATATGATAAACCAGATGATGACAAGCCCTGTTGAAAGCGCGCCGGGCGGCATTTACGTTCGTTCACTGGGTAAAAAAATTGATTTTTTCCCTGTCATGGGGCCGCGTTCCTCGTCTGAATTCAGTTTCGGGAAAGGCGCGGCGTTGTGGAAGGGGCGGCACGGGAATTTTGAATACGAGTGCAGGCTGGAACTGCTTGCGCGCCAGAATACATGGTTCTGGAATGTAACGGTTACTAATAACGGCAAGAAAAAGGAAACCGTTGACGTCGTTTTTTCACAGGACCTCGGGCTTGCATCCATGGGAATGGTGCGCAGCAACGAGGCGTATTCAAGCCAGTATATTGACCATGAACCGCTGAAACACCCGAAATTCGGCTATTGCATATCTTCGCGCCAGGGGCAAAAGCAGGACAAGGGGTTCCCGTGGATTATGCATGGCTGCCTTGATTCAGCCGCGGGTTATCTTGTGGACGGTTTCCAGTTTTTCGGTTTGGGCTACAAAGCCGGCGGCGCGCCGCAAGCGTTGCTTCAAAAAAAATTGCCGAACAAGCGCGTGCAGTACGAGTTTGCCATGCCTGCGCTTCAATCAAAGCCCGCAACGCTTGCCCCGGGCGAGAAGATGAACAGGGTGTTCTTCGCCTGCTACATGGATAATCACCCGACTGCCAACGGCACAAAAGACCTGTCCGTAGCGGATAAAGCGTCACGTGAATGGAAAAAGCTGAAAATACCGTCGGCCACAGGTTTTTCCGCCGTAAAAGGGTCGGCTTCCCTGTTCGACATATCTCCCCTTTTTGAGTCCCGTAATTTGTCCGCCGCCGAGATAACGAAATATTTCGGGAAGAACCTCCGGCACGAGGAAAAAGGGCTCTCATTTTTCTGTGGCCGGGACACGCACGTTGCATTGCGCGCCAAGGAACTTTCCGTGGAGCGGCCGCACGGCCACGTAATGCGTTCGGGGATGTACATTCTGCCGTCCGACGATACTCTTAGTTCCACCGCGTGGATGTACGGGATTTTCAATTCACACGTTACCATAGGCAACACCAATTT
>MGVF01000040.1 GCA_001800355.1 Elusimicrobia bacterium RIFOXYA2_FULL_50_26 | reverse complement strand
CGCTTCGGATGCGGAACACTCAAGCAGGGTTACCTGGCTTTTAAATTCTTCCGGCAGCAGTTTTTTTACTTTTGCGATCAACGTTTTTGAATCCGAGAAAACAAAACAGCGCGCCTGCGGGTCGTGTTCCGCCTGCGCGGAAACGTCGGCGGCTATAAATTCGGGCGGACAGGCGCTATCGGCTATGATAGCAACCTCGCTCGGCCCCGCAAGGGCGTCTATGCCCACGGTTCCAAGCAACTGGCGTTTTGCCTCGTTGACGTAGGCGTTCCCCGGCCCGACTATGAGGTCAACCTTCGCTATGGTTTTCGTGCCGAATGCAAGCGCCGCGACGGCATGAGCGCCGCCTATGCGGTATATCTCGTCAACGCCGGCAAGCGCCGCGGCATAAAGAACTGCCTGCGTAAGATTTTTTGGCGGCGTTACCATGGCAAGCCGTTTAACCCCTGCGATTTTTGCGGGTATAGCCGCCATGAGAACGGTGGAAGGATATGAATACCTTCCGCCCGGCACATACATGCCGGCGGCTGCCACCGGCGTAAGCACCTGGCCTGTTGTTATTGCGCCTTTTTTAACCTGCCATGAACGCGGCAGCCGGCGCATCTCTGCTCTGTGAAAAGTTTTGATATTTTCAGCGGCGCGTTCCAATGCAAGTCTAAGCTGTGCGGGAATGCTTTTTTGCAGCGATTTTTTACCGGCCGGCGCAACCCGGAAATCGGCGGCCTTCAACGAAACGCCGTCAAATTTCCCGGAAAAATATTCCAGCGCCCCGTCCCCCTCCCGTCGCACGCGCCCGATAATACCCGCAACATGGTAAGCAACGCCACTCCTTGCCATAGGCAAGAATTATATCAAAAAACAATAATATTGGCAAACGGCAGGCGGCGTCATGCCAGGCGACGTTAAACGAGATGGCCTGACGCTGTGCAAACTTTTCCAAGGCAGGTTGCGACTGGGGTATGAAGAAAAAAGCCGGCAGGGACTACCACAACAGGCAATAACCGAAAGCCCTGTCGTCGTAGGTTATGGAAGATAATTTACCCGCCGCGTTGTTGTCGTAGCCAAGGCATAGGCCAGCGTGTTTGCGGCGAGGATAGCACGGCACCGGTGTAAATGCTGTTTACCGAATCCCCGTCAGGATAGGTAAGCCTGGTCTCCCGGGAAAGGGCGTCGTATTCCGATGAGGTGGCAAACGTGCCGGCAACGCCGGATTGTTGAAAAAATAATTCATTGTGTTTTTGTTCGCCATTTTCTATTATCTAATCAACTAACTCCGTCCCCTAGTCCTTGGAACCGGGGTTTTTCATAAATTTTACATAAAAATCACTACTTTTTCACAATGACAATGCATTATTCAGCGGGTTCTGCTACGGAAAAATCTGTGGGATCCTGAACCGATTCTTTTCCAACAATGTCAAGAATCGGTAACTTCCACATTAAAAAGGTTATGCCATGAATGTAAAACTTCCGCTTATGATGACTACAGTCGTATTTTATATCGTTTCATCCGCTTCACCAATGCTAGCCCACAATTATAGTCGAAATCAGCGCAGTATCAACACGGAAAATGTGTTTTACGAACCAGGCACGCATATTTCGAACAAATTTAAAAACATCGCTAAAAACAAGCAGGTTATGACTCCGGAGAGCATGATCAAGCTCATAATAAATCCCGATACTAAAGAAACAAGCCTGACTGATTTAAGCAAGAATACAAATCAACGGGTGGCAAAAGCGGCCGCGATGGCCCTGGCGCTAATAAAAGCAGGAAGAGCGGATAATGGATTGTATCCGGAGATAAAAACCAGGACGGCGAACATAGTCAAACTATTCGATAAAGCTAATTACGGCGCCAGCAACGAACGTGTAAGCGCGAAAAATAAACTGTTCGGCATAGTATACGATGAGGGTACAAAATATAATACATTAAAAGCGCTTGTAAACTGCAATATCGCGCGTATAGCCAGGGGCGCCCGGATAATAAGTACGCTTATGGATGACGGCGCAACCCGCAATGATGCTGCCAGGATAGCTAAACTTATAGATTCATACGAAAATAGTTCCGCTGAAGATCGCAGATATATTGTAAATCGGCTGGCAACCATCATAACTGATAACAATACCTCCCGCAACGCAATAAATCTTATCAACACCAATTGCAACAACAATTATATAAAATCACTTGTAAGCAATATCTTAAAACTTGAGAAATCAGGTTTCAGTTCGGACGATGCAAAACATGCAGCTTTGCTTATGTTCAAGGCGGATACCGGCAACGCCGATGAAAAGAATGTCGCTTCCAATAAAATGGTGGACGACGTGATAACGGCTGGCTCCTTGAGCAACGCTGCGATCTTGGAGATAAGCGCAAGCGCAAACAGACGCATAAGGGAGGCCGCAAAAAAAGTTTTGGCTTTGCGCAGCGCGGGATTCGATAAGATTTCAGCCGCAAACGTTACTCGTTTGGCATTCAGTAATAATGAAACAATCCGCAGTGCAGCTGCCACGGCATTGATCTGCGATGTTGTTGCGAATCAGGAAACGGACGAATCCACACTAAGGGCGTTCGCAACAAAGAAATATTCCGGACAAAACGGTGAATCCCACCAGGTGGAGACAGCGGCGCAGTCAGTCCTTGACCTGCGGCAGGCCGGCCTTGGCAACCGGGAAGCGGGAGACATGGCGCTTATAGTCCACAGCACTGATGAAAGAGTCCGGCAAAGGATAGCCGAAAACGTGATCGAAGGAATCCTGGGGACCCCTCAAACTCCGGGGACGACAATCGAACAGATTGCAGCTTTCCATGCTGATGACGGCAACACCCAATACCGCAGGGTTGTCGAGGCAGCCCGCAGAATCATGAATTTGAAAAGTACCGGCCTGTCCGCGGAATACGCATCGGCAATAGTTGTCATCGAATACAGCGTTAATAAAAACAGTCGTGAATTGGCGGCCGCACACATCGTCAACGGCATAGTTACAAATAAAAACATCACGACCGAAACGCTCAACTCTATTTCGGCGATCGCTTCGCAAAGCGATTGCCCCGCGTTCGCCGGGGTTTCATCCGCCATTGGAAGGATATTCGAACTGACGAGCATGGGCATCGGCCTGGAAGCGGCCATCGGAATAACAGGCATCGGAAAAGGCCTTACCTGGGAAATACGGGAAGCGTCGGCGGACAACCTTGTGCAGAATGTTGTAATGAACAAGAATACGTCCCCTGAAACGCTTCGCGCGGTAAGAAAAGTTTTGATTGACGGAATAACAGGCAAGCAAGGAACCAGGGTCGTGGAGGCAATCAGAATTGTTTTAAGATTGCGCAATTTGGGCATAGGCACTGACCAGGCGTTGTACATGGCAAACCTCGTATATCTCTCCAGAAACGGTTCCGCCCCGGAAATAAAACAGCGGGCGGCAGACGAACTGATAGAAAAGGTTATAATTTCCGGCGATACAACCGATAAGACACTTGAGACAATGATTACAGTTTCGAACGGGGCCGTGCAAGCCGCCGCCAATGAGGTTATTGCCTTACACAAAGAATACGGCAGCGCTTCCATAGGCGGTGATGTTGCCGTTGTTAAATACAGTAACAACCAGCCGGCGCGGCAGGCAGCGGCTTCAAGAATCATGAAAAGCATTGTTGACAGCGGTATCCAGGACAACCTGTTAAATGCGCTCAAGGCCGCGGGGACCGGCAACCCCGAAGCTTGCATGATATCGCTTAATGCTGCGCGGGTTTCGGATTTAAGGCGCCTGGGCATGAGCAAAAATATGGCCGCCCAGCTTGCAACATGGCTGCATGACGCAGAAAATGGCCCCGACGGGCAACGGCAACCTGCGATAAATGCGCTTGTCGAATACCTGCCGCGTAAATACTCAAACAAATCGCTGATGCGGATGATCCGCAATACAAGCAGCTGCGAAATCATCGCTTCGGCTGCGGGAGACATAATTACACTGAACTCAAAAGGCCTGGGAAAATCCGCCGTTGATTTCATCAACATCAAATACGGTTCCGATCAGGGTTCACGGCTGGTTTCCGCCGGCAGTTTCATAAATGCCGTAGTTACAAGCATAAACACTTCCGACGAAGCATTGTCATCGCTCGCAAAAATGCTTGGTAGCGGCCACCTGCCGGCCGAATGCGAGCCGGTGTCATTATCCATAAACAGGGTAACGGAGTTAAGAATTTCCGGGCTTGATAACGCTATTTCAGCCGGCGTGGCCGGTTTATTATTCATCGCGGAAAACGATGCCGACCAAAATGCCCGTGCGACCGCCGGACAAAAACTTATTGATGACACTATCTGCTCCTTAAACGTAAGCGGCAAAATTCTCGATATATGCAGCGCAAGCAGTATGGACCGCGTGTCGGCGGCAGCTTCAAGGGTTGCAGGCCTTATTGCCAGCGGCATTGACAGAGAAACCTCCATAAATATATGCAGGCTGGAATACTGCTACGATCAAGAGGTGCAAAAACTTGCGTCTGACTGGCTCATAAGAAATACAGTGGCGCACCAGAATGCGTCAATAAATGTCCTTAAAGCCATAACTGGCATTAGCGGAGAAAATGAAGGTGATCAATCCAGCAGGGCGGCATTGGCAGCGCAAAGAGCGCTTGATATTTACGGGCAGAGCTTTATGGCGGATTTCGTGGCGCTGATGGATAAAGCCGAAAATGACCGGGATGCGGCAGCACGGCATGGCGCCGAAACGAATCTTATCGTAAACTATCTGGGTAATGCGAACGTAAGCGAGAAAGTTCTTGGCATGATTTGCAACAGTGGCAATGGCGCGCTTGTTTCAGCTGGCAACAAGGTTATGCTGCTGCGAAACGCATCGGGCAACAGTATGGCCTCGCATTTGATCAGGCTTGAATACGGCGATTCCGCCGCCAGGCAAATGGCGGCCGCGGGATTGATAGAAAATATTATTGGTTCCGACGATGCGCCTGTCAGCGCGCTCACTGCCATAATCGCCAATGCAGGCGGACTCGACGAAGAATCGAAGCGCGTCATTAACGCTGCGCAAAAAGTTATAGATTTAACCAACAGCAAATTGTTTGACAGGAACGAGGCGGCGAGTATTGCGGCGCTAAAATACGGCTACACCATGGAGGCGCGAAACACGGCGGCCCGGGAGATTATTGACGGCCGGGTAATAAATGAGGATATAAGCCTCGCGGCGCTTAAAAGAATAATAACGGAATGCGACGCTTCAAACAACGAGTCTGCTTGCGTGCGTAACGCAGCCGCCAGGGTGAAATCATTAAGAGCAGAGGGTATAAGCAAACGGGATGCCGCGGATATAACCGCCCTTGAATACAGCGAGAACCGGCTCATAAGGCAAAAAGCCGCAGATGAACTTATAACAGGCACAATCTGCAATTCGGCGGTAGAGGACGGTACGCTCAACACGCTTTGTTCCATATTAAACGGTAATAAATCCGGTGAGGCGGCAGGTGTTGTGCGTGCAGCAACGAACATCAAATTGCTTAGAAGCAGCGGCCTGGATGATATTGCAGCCTCAGGCATAAATGTTTTACAGTACAGCCAGGATCCGGCTAAACGCGCCGTGGCGCTTACAAAGTTGATGAATATAATCACCAACATGGATAATTCCCCGGCCCAGCTCAAACTGATCGGCAAAGTATTGAAGAACGAAACATCGCGCGAAGGCATCAGGCTTTCGTTTTCAATAAGCCGAGCGCTATCCTTGAGAAAAATCTCCGGCATAACTTCACGGGACACAAGAAATATAATTACTTGGATGGACGCAGCCGAATATGGTTCCGAAGAAGAAAAGCAGGCCGCGGTTGAAAGGCTTTTCGGTGTTTCTACAAATAAGGGTACCGACATTAAAGTCCTTGCCGTAATAAAAACTAGCGGCAACAGTGCTGTTTCCTCGGTTGCGGGTTATGTCAGCGGGCTCTGCGCTGCAAGGCTTACCAGAACCGAAGCCATTAATGTTGCGATTCTGTTGCGCAATGCCGAGTACGGCAGAACGGATGAAATACGAAACGCGGCCGCGGAAAGCATTATTATGGATTACGTTTTCGCGCAGGACAAGCGTTCGGGCGAAACAATCCTTTCGGTAATAGGCGAGATTAACGACGCATCGCCCGCGGGCCGGAACATAAAAGTTCAGATAAATAACGTGCTCAAAATAAGAGCGCAGGGAATTGACAGGAAAGCAGCTTCTAATATTGCGATACTGGGTTATAGCGCAAACAATAGTGTATGCCAGGATGCTATCCGCAATTTAATAATGTCCTTTACCGACAAAAATATTTCTCTGATACAAAAAGTTGTGCTTGGATTTAAGCAGGGAGACACTAAACAGCGCCTGACTAACGCCGCCTACAATTTTTCCAAGGTCAGGAACCTTGGCGCGAGCGCTGCAAATTCGGCCAAACTGGCGGCCTGCTTTGACGGGATTGATAACATTCCATATGAAAATATTTATGAAAGATGCGATAATGCCCGGGAGCTCGCAAAAATTATTAATAATCTGAACATCCCCGGATTAACCGGTTACTGTTATGGAATAATTAATGCAAGATGCAGCGCTATTTCGAACAAAGTCCAGGACAAGTATGGCGTAAGAATCGGCGGGCTTAAGAGTTTGGAGTATATAATCGCAGCGGACTGGGTGCTTGGCCATTATCCCGTAAATCTGATAACGGGTTTAAAAAGCATAAGCGTTAATGATTCCGCGGTTAACGGGCGAGACGGCATATATTTTTACGATTGCAGCATATACATCAGAAGCAATATGCACGATTATCTGCTATTTGAGATTTTAGTGCATGAAACAGGTCATTTTATAGATGACAGAAAAATAGCGGATGGACAGTATAGACTGGCTTTTTTCAACGATCTTTACAATAAAAGTTACAAGATTGACAGACGCGATTTCTGCAGGGCGTACGGAAAAGTGAATTGCGCGGAAGATTTTGCCACAACCTGCGAAGATTTCTTCCTGAATACGCAGACTGCCTTCATAAAGGCAATCGGTCGCGGGCTTAATGACGGTATGGACAAAAAATTCAACGCGAATCTGGATGATATCTCATTAAGCGCTTTTATATCTTTCGACCTGGCGCAATTGAAAAACAAAGTTGGATCCGCCTATAGCGATATATATAATATTTTCAGAAAAAATGGCGTTGATCTCAACGCTCGTTCCAGCGCAAATATGTCCAAACTTATCAACGCGTTTAACGCGTGCGTGGACAAATCGGACTTTTATACCATGTTAAGCCCCCAAGCGCTTAACAGCCTGGGGTTGGATGCAACCTGCAACGGTATAATGAAAGAATTGGCCGCGGGTAAAAAAGTTGACACGTCTTCAATATACAGGCTTAACAGGGCCATAATTACGAAGATGTTCCCATCCGTCTTAAGTGGCAGTGTTCACCATAAAACCACTGTTTACTTAAGTAAATTAATGAAATTGCTTGATTACATGAGCACATCGGGCGGCAACGCTTCCACGGTACGGATATTCGTTCATGCGGATGCGGCCAGGAAAATAACCGCGCCTGTAACTTTGAAGCTGACAAGGAACGCGAGCGGGCAAATAAACACCATAAATGACATTAATGTATATAATAAGAATGGTTCCTATAACCTGGAAGAACTGCAAGCGCTTTTTTTAAACATTGATAACCGGTAATTTGCAGTTTCAAAGAAGTTTTTGTAACATAGTATAAGGAGCTTTTAATGAAATACATATTACCCGAGGCGATGTCCTTGCTGCTGTTGGTTTCTTTTGCGGCGCTTACTGTTTATGCCCAGGAAGAAAACATCTATCCCGCGAAAAAATCCGAACTTGGCAGCCTTGAAATGTCATACAGGAATGAGGGAGCGCAGATGCCCTTCAGTTACGTTCAGCTTAACATTGAGGGAACCGGCAAATGCAGGCTTGAATATTCAACCTACCCGGAATACAAATGCGACAATGACAACGATGAAATTATTTTCAATATGGACAGGCGTGCGGTAATGGAATTATCCGAATTATACAGGAAGGCCGACTTTTACAGGATTGAAATTAACGATCTCAACAGGGAAAAAATCACGGTTACAGATGTGGGCACAACCTCGCTGAGTTACAGCTTCAGGGGAAAAGAAAGAAAGGTTTCCTACGGATACGTTGAAAACGAGCCTTTATCAGAGCTTGTAAAATTTTATTCAAACATCATGAAAAAACACCTGCCCAAAACGCAACGGCTTCCTTCCGAAGAATAGCAATAACATCCCCAACATCGTTTTCCTCAAACGCTTCATCCAACTTTTGCATTAGAGAACCGAACAAACGGCATAATAGCAAGTATTTGTGCCGGGTGTCAAAATCTATTCGTGCAGGCGGGTTATTTTGGCGGTGAGGGTGCGGAGTTTTTTTTCGAGGTTTTCGTAGCCGCGGTCTAGGTGGTATATGCGGGATATTTCTGTTTTTCCTTCGGCGACAAGGCCTGCAAGCACAAGCGCGGCGCCGGCGCGCAGGTCGGAAACCATTATGGGCGCGCCGGAAAGCGTTTTTGAGCCGGTTATCGTTACGCGGTTACCCTTGATTTCCATGCGGGCGCCAAGGCGCTGGAGTTCGGCCACGTGGAGAAAACGGTTTTCAAATACGGTTTCCCGGATAACGGATTTCCCTTCCACGGTCGCCATAAGCGCCATCCATTGAGCCTGCACGTCGGTAGGAAAGCCGGGATGAACGCCGGTTTGTACGTTTACCGGTTTGAGGTTTTTTGTCCAGCGGGCATGAATGGTGGTTCCCGCGCAGGTTATGGATAAACCGCATTTTTTCAGCTTTTCTATGACGGCGGAAAGAATACCGGGGTTGGTGTCGGCCAGCGTAACGTCGCCTTTCGTAATGGCGGCCGCTATAAGATACGTTGCTGTTTCAATTCTGTCCGGTATAACGCTGTGCGTAACGCCGCTTAGCGTTTTTACGCCTTTTATGGTAATGCGCTTTGTCCCGGCTCCGTTTATGCGCGCGCCCATGGCGTTTAACATGCATGCAAGATCCGTAATCTCGGGTTCACGCGCCGCGTTTTCTATTATTGTGTCGCCTTGCGCAAGCGCGCCTGCAAGCATGATATTTTCAGTGGCGCCTACGCTCGGGTAACGGAAATGAACGGTGTTGCCGCGCAAGCGTGTGGCCGACATTTCAACGTAGCCGCTGTGAACTACGATTTTTGCTCCCAGTTTTGCAAAACCCTCAAGATGTATGTCAATGGGGCGCGCGCCTATGGCGCAGCCTCCGGGCAATGAAACGCGTACGCGGCCAAGCCGCGCTATCAGCGGCCCCATTACCAGCACGCTTGCCCGCATTCTTTTTACAAGTTCATAAGGCGCGGTATTGCGGAGTTTGCCGTTTGAGCTGACGGTTACGGTATCGCCCTGTTGCAGAACTTTTTTCCCGAGGTGAGAGAGCAACGCGACGGTCGTTTTTATGTCCGCAAGCGAAGGAACGTTGGTAATAACACATTTTTCGTCGGTGAGAAGGGTTGCGGCAAGAATCGGCAGCGCCGCGTTCTTCGATCCCGAGATGCTTACTTTTCCGTGAAGCCTTTGCCCGCCGTGTATTACTATTTTATCCATGATGTATTGCCTTTACGATTATCACCCGGTCAAGGCCGGCGTAATCCTTTGTTATTTTTATTATTTCGAATCCTTCGCCGAGAAAAATCCCGCCGATAAGCCCGCTTTTTCCGGAATGCATTTCCAGCGCCATCACCCCGTCGTTTTTCAAAAACGGTTTGCCTTCCCTTGCAATGCGGCGGTAAAAATCGAGGCCGTCGGCGCCGCCGAACAACGCATGGCGCGGCTCGCATAAAACCTCCGGCTCAAGCGACGGTTCTTCATCCAGCGCTATATACGGCGGATTGGATATTATTATGTCAAGTTTATTGTGAACGTGTTCCTGTGAAAGCGCGGCGAACAGGTCGCCCAGTTTTGTAAGTACCTGTGCGGCGCAGCCATGAGCTGAAATATTTTCATGCGTTACGGCCAGGGCTTCGCGGCTTATGTCGGTTGCATAAACGCGGCAGCCGGCGGCAGATTTTGCCAGGCTGACGGCGATATTGCCGCAGCCGGTGCCGATATCGGCAAGCAACAGCCCGGTTTTCCCCTTAATAAGCTGCAATGTCTCCTCGACAAGGTGTTCGGTCTCGGGGCGCGGGATTAAAGTGTGTTCATTAACCCTGAAACGCATTCCCATGAATTCCTGCTCGCCCAGTATGTAGGCTATGGGTTTGCGGGATTTGCGCGCGGAAATAAGGCTGCGGTAGCGATGTAAATCCTTGGGAGGGATCACCTCGTTAAGTTTCAGCGTAAGCTCAAGCCGCGGCAGGTGAAGAGCATGTGAAAGAAGCAGCTCGGCTTCCAGCCGCGGACGGGCTATCCTGCTGCGGGCAAAATAATTCGATGTCCATGAAAGCGTCGAAGCAATGGTCCATTCGTTTGTTTCTTTTTGCATGAAATTTATTATTCGGCCAGTTTTCTCTGTTGCTCGTCTTTAACCAGGGCGTTTACAAGCTCTTCAAGATCGCCCTCCAGCACTTCTTTCAGCCTGTGAAGGGAATAGTTTATGCGGTGGTCGGTAATACGGTTCTGCGGAAAATTATAGGTGCGTATTTTTTCTGAACGGTCGCCGCTTCCCACCTGCTGGCGCCGGTCCGACATGATGGCCTGTTCCTGCTCCTTCTGCCTTAGTTCAAGTATTTTTGCAAGCAGCAGTTTCATGGCTTTTGCCCGGTTTTTTATCTGGCTGCGTTCGTCCTGGCACGCCACTACAATGTTCGTAGGAAGATGGGTTATCCGGATGGCGGATTCAGTTTTGTTTACATGCTGCCCGCCTGCGCCGGATGAACGGTATGTGTCAATGCGCAGATCATCCGGCCTGATTCCGACTTCAACTTCCTCGGCTTCCGGAAGCACCGCGACGGTAACGGCAGATGTATGCACGCGGCCGGATGCCTCTGTTTCGGGCACGCGTTGCACCCTGTGCGTGCCGCGCTCAAACTTGAAATGCCGCCATACGTTTGCGCCGGCGACACCGAAAATAACTTCTTTGAAACCACCCAATCCGGTAGGGTTTGAATCAATCAACTCAACTTTCCAGTTTTTTGATTCGGCGTAGCGGCAATACATGCGAAACAGGTCGCCCGCAAACAATGCCGCTTCCTCGCCGCCCGTTCCCGCCCTGATTTCGATGATGATATCTTTTGAATCGTTAGGGTCGGGAACTATCAGGGAAAGGCGCAGTTCATCGGTAAGGCGCTCTTTTTTTTCAAGAAGCCCGTCGGATTCCGCGGATGCCATGGTGCGCATCTCGCTGTCTTCGGAATTTTTCAGTTCTTCAAGCGTCTTCAATTCCTCCGCAACACGCCTGTATTCGCGGTAACGCGATATAACCTGAGATAATCCCGCGTGTTCGCGTGAATATTTACGGTAGTTGTCCGTTTGCGCTATGACCGACGGATCGCTTAGCAACTTTTCCAGTTCAATGTAGCGTTGTTCCAACGCATCAAATTTTTTTTCAATCATGGTAGTGGTACAAAAAAATATGACAGAGTCGCCGGACGCGCGAAGACTCTGTCATACATTGTGCTATATTTATTTACTGATGTTATGCAGCGTGTCATTGCGAGGAGCCTTCGCGACGAAGCAATCTCGTCGTTTTGATACTAAACAGCAAGATTGCTTCGCTGCGCTCGCAATGACAGCAACTCTGGCATTTCTTGCGTAACATCAGTTATTTACTTTTCTTTTTTGGCTTCTTCTTTTTTGGGAGCTACTGTCTTTTTTCTGTGCGGAGAAGTGGAGAGAATTTTCGATTTCGGTTTTCTTACGGTCGTTTTTACCGCGACGGCCGCTTTTTTGCGGACAGTTTTCCCCTCGGTTTTTGCAAAGCGCTTATGGAAACGTTCCACTGTTCCTGCGGTGTCAATCAATTTCTGCTTGCCGGTAAAAAACGGGTGGCAGTTGGAACAGATTTCGAGTTTTATGACAGGCTTTGTCGAGCGGGTTTTAAACGTATACCCGCAGGCGCACGATACTGTTGCTTCCTCATATTTCGGATGGATTCCGTCACGCATGATGTTTGGCTCCTTTTTTACTTTTCATTCTATGAATTATCTCAAAATATTTGCCGAAAGTCAATATACTATCAGCTTGCTTTTACGCAGCAATATTGCTATACCTTCGCCCGGAATCTTGAATGCGGTTGTGACAACGTATATTGTTTCTTTTTCGGCAGTCATCGCGCGGGTAATAAAATCCCACACAATGCCTTTTCTGTCTATTTCATCCCAGAAAAAGGCGTTAAGCATTTCGCTGCTGTAGGAATACAGGAAGTCTATGCTTTTGCCTTTAACCCTTTCAGCGGTGTAACCGAATATTGCCCGTGCGCCGTTGTTCCAGTTTGAGATTTCCCTGCTGGTATCCAGCGACACTATCGCCTGGGAAGAGTTTTCTATCAATTCGTAGAATTCTTTCTCAATGTCACAGCGCGATGCGTTTGCCGGGGCGTCATCGCTGCATCCCAACTCTGAGAAGCGTTTCTGAATCACGGAAAACTTCTGCTTTATAAGAAAACTGGCCGTAGCTTTTTCTACCGTTGCGCTTATCTGATTTGAGTCGAAAGGCTTATTTATAAAATCGAACGCGCCGATTTTCAGGCTGTTTACAACCGCGTCCGTTGCGCTATACCCTGAGATCATTATTACTTCTATGGCCGGCGCTATTTTTTTTACTTCGCGCAAGACCGTTATGCCGTCCATCTCCGGCATGCGGACGTCGGATATGACAAGATCAAAGGGCATTTCCTTTATTTTTTCAAGGCCTTCAACCCCATTGGCGGCTTCCATGACGGCATATCCCAGTTTGGAAAGTATATTCGACAGCATGAAACGAATCTGTTTTTCGTCGTCAATGATCAGTATGCGTAAGGGATCTTTCATAGGACGCGTACCTTTTATTTCTCCATGCTTGAGAGTTCCATGGATTTCAAAAAGTCCTTGTTGGATTTAGTGGCGGATATTTTGCCTAGCACCAACTCCATGGCTTCCACCGGTGTCATCGGGGTTACCACTTTGCGCAGCACCCATACCTTATTTATTTCGTCCTCGGTGAGTAGCAACTCTTCTTTCCGTGTCCCCGAACGGGTAATGTCTATTGCGGGGAATATGCGCCTGTCCGCAAGTTTGCGGTCAAGGTATACTTCGCAGTTGCCCGTGCCTTTGAATTCCTCGAAAATAACGTCGTCCATCCTGCTGCCGGTCTCAACCAGCGCGGTTGCGATGATAGTGAGGCTGCCGCCTTCTTCAATATTGCGCGCTGCGCCGAAAAAGCGTTTCGGCCTCTGTAGTGCATTGGAATCCAGGCCGCCTGAAAGCACGCGCCCGCTGGATGGCGTTACCGTGTTAAATGCGCGTGCAAGGCGCGTAATGGAGTCTAACAGGATAACTACGTTCTTGCCGTGTTCCACGTGGCGCTTTGCTTTTTCAATGACCATTTCCGCTACCTGTATATGGCGGTCGGCCGGTTCGTCGAACGTGGATGATATTACCTCGCCCTTCACCGAACGCTGCATGTCCGTAACTTCCTCGGGGCGTTCATCTATCAGCAGCACCATCAGCACTATTTCCGGGTGGTTGTTGGTTATCGCGTTGGCTATTTTCTGCATAAGCACGGTTTTTCCCGTGCGGGGCGCGGCGTTTATAAGCATACGCTGTCCCATGCCGATGGGTGTAACAAGATCGAGTATACGGGTCGAAAACTCATCCCGTTTCGTTTCCAGGGTTATTTTCCTGTTGGGATAGAGCGGTGTAAGGTTGTCGAACAGCGGGCGTTCGCGGATCTTATCTTCCTCTTCCTCGCCGTTTACGGCCTTAACCTGCAAAAGCGCGAAAAACCGTTCCTGCTCCTTGGGCGGGCGAACGTAACCGGATACCGTGTCGCCTTTGCGAAGCGCGAATTTCTTTATCTGTGAAGGCGATATATATATGTCATCAGGACCCGGCAGGTAGTTATAATTGGGCGAGCGCAAGAATCCGAAGCCGTCCGGAAGTATTTCCAGCACACCTTCATCGTAGACCAGATTATTTTCCTTTGTCTGCGCTTCCAGTATTTTTGCTATTAGTTCCTGTTTGCGTAATCCTGAAACTGTTTCCATCTTAAGGTCTTTGGCTATTTTTGTCAATTCCGTTATAGTGCGGTTTGACAGAGCCGAAGCATCCATTGAACGTTCCATTAATTCCTCCTGCCTGATTTTTGCGAATGTAATCGTATTTTTTATTATTGGGGGGATATTTATTTAATCAACATAGCGGACAAATAAGTGATTTTTCCTGCAGGGAAGACATTTCGAACAACTTCTATATTATACATATTACACATTATTTGTCAAGTCTTTCCATGTCCGTCTTACATCTTTCCTTGTATGGGACCGTGAATGTGCGTTGTTTATCACTATGTCCGCGCGTTTTATTTTTTCGCGCAGCGGCATTTGGGCCTTAACGCGCATCCTTATTTCTTTTACCGTCATTCCTCCTGATACGGACAACCGCTTTATTCTTGCCGGTAGCGGGCACCATACCACTATAACCCTGTCCATATGTTTTTCAAGATGTGTTTCATATAGTAACGGGGCGTCAACCATTACGATGCCGGCGTCTGTCTTGCGCGCCGTTGAAAGTATACGTGCGATTATTGCAGGGTGGGTAATGCGTTCAAGCAGTTTCCTCTTGCGGGGATCTGTGAACACTATGCCTGCCAGTGCGCGCCGCGAGATTGACATGTCCGGGTTCAGGATCTTCTTGCCGAATGCTTTCACGGTTTTTCGCCATGCGGGCGTGCGGGGCGCAAGTATTTCATGCGCGATGAGGTCGGCGTCTATTATTTTGGCGCCGAGCCGGGAGAATTCAGCCGCAACGCCGGATTTTCCCGATCCTATTCCCCCTGTAATGCCGACCAGCAGTTTTCCGGAACTCATAGCTCAAGTTTTTTCATGTCCGCCCAGCTTTGCCCGGATTTTATGTCTACAATGACCGGGACGGACAGGCCCATGGCTGATTCCATTTCATTTTTAACAAGAGCGGCGGATAAGGCAAGATCGCCTTCCGGTATTTCGAACAGCAGTTCGTCATGCACCTGCATAAGCATCGTCGCGGCTGCATGTTCCCGCGTCATTGCCTTGTGAATGCGTATCATGGCTATTTTAATTATATCCGCCGAAGTTCCCTGGATCGGAGTATTCATCGCAGTTCGTTCAGCGAACTTTCTTACCTGCGCGTTGGCGGCGCGGATTTCCGGCAGGTAACGTATCCTGCCAGTGAGTGTGGTAACATACCCCTGGGCGCGCGCCTGTGCGATTACGGCTTCGATCCAGTTTTTTACGCCCCGGTAGCGCTCGAAATAACGGTCAATGTAGGTTTGCGCCTCGGACGGAGAAAGCGAAAGCTGCTGGGCAAGCCCGAAGGACGACATGCCGTAAATGATTCCGAAATTGATTGTTTTTGCGATCCGGCGCTGCGCAGGCGAAACCGAATGCACATCCACGCCGAAGACCTCGGCGGCGGTGGCGGCATGAACGTCCTGCTTCGTTTTAAAGGCATCCAGAAGCGCTGGATCTTCCGAAACATGCGCGAGCACCCGTAAATCTATCTGCGAATAGTCGGCGGACAGCAGCGCGTTTCCTTTACACGGGATAAATGCGCGGCGGATCTTTCTGCCGTATTCAGTTCTTACCGGGATGTTCTGCAGGTTGGGCTCGGATGATGAAAGCCGTCCCGTGGCCGTAACCGCCTGGTTCAACGACGTGCGCACCCGCCCCGAGTCGTCGGCAAGCGCGACGAGGGAATCTATATAGGTTGATTTAAGTTTTTGCAGTTCGCGGTATTCTATTATGCGCGCCGGCAACTCGTGGCTGGATGCGAGCGCCTTCAGTGTTTCCTCGTCCGTCGAGTAACCTGTTTTCGTCCTGCGTATAACGGGCAGTTTAAGTTTTTCAAAAAGTATTACCGCAAGCTGTTTTGTGGAGTTGAGGTTAAAAGTTTCCCCCGCGATGCGGTGAATCTCTTTTTCAATCGCGGTAATTGATACCGCAAATTCCTTTGAAAGTTCTTGCAGGTAAGCCACGTCAACTTTTATGCCGCGCCGTTCCATGTCGGCCAGTATCGTTACCAGCGGCATTTCTATATCGAAAAAAAGACGGTCAAGTTTTTTCCCGCTCAGTTCCGGCTCCAGGCGATCGGCGAGGCGTAAAACCGTAACTGCGTCCGCAACCGCGTAGGGAGCGGCGCGCTCTATTGGCACAAGATCCATGCTTATTTGTTTTGCGCCGGAGCCGATAAGTTCCTCTATGCCTGTCATGCGTTCGTTTAGATAATCCAGCGCTATGGTTTTGAGGTTATGCGTAAGCCTGGAAGGGTTTAAGCAATAAGAGGCAATCATTGAATCAAAATATACTCCCGCAACGTCTATGCCGTGGCGGCGCAGCATTATAATGTCGTATTTCATATTTTGCCCGTATTTTTTCAGGCCGGGATTTTCCAGTATGCCTTTTACGGCCGCCATAACGCGCCCTTCGGAAAGCTGCGTGGCATTGCCGGCGCTGTGGCCTACCGGTATGTAATATCCCTTTCCTGTTTCCACGGCAAAAGACAGCCCGACAATCAATGCCCGGTGCGGGTCAAGCCCCGTTGTTTCGACATCGAATGAAATGCGCTCCGCCGTTGTTAACCGTCGGATAAGAGCGTCTAACTGATCGTCGCCGGTTACAATTTCAGTTTCAAAACCGGCCGGCTGCATTGCGGCGTCATCCCGCGCGGCGCCTGCCGATGGAACCGGGAGGATTTCGTCTATAAGCGTTGTAAATTCCAGCCGCCTTAGAAACTCAAGCGCATGTTGTTCATCGGGTTTCTTTACGGCGGTGTCCTGCCAGCGCAGATCAAGCGGCACGTTATCTATCAATGTAACAAGGTATTTGCTTTTTGTTATGTCGGGGGCGGATGAAACCACGTTTTCCTTCATCTTTCCTTTTAACTCGCCGGTATGCTCAAGCAGGTTCTCGACCGAGCCGTAATCGCTAATCAGCTTTACGGCGGTTTTCTCGCCTATTCCCCTGGCGCCGGGAATATTGTCGGAAGCATCGCCTGCAAGGGCGAACATGTCCGTCAACTGTGCCGGCAGCAGCCCGTATTTTTCTTTAACTTTCTGAGTATCGTAGATAAAATTTCTGCTTTCGTTGTATACGCTTATGCGCTCATCAACAAGCTGGAGCGCATCCTTGTCGGCAGTTACTATTACAACGTCAATAGAATCGCGCGCCGCCTGGCGCGCCAGCGTCGCTATGAGATCGTCAGCCTCAAAGCCCTCTTTTTCTATGAGTGCGATATTTAAAGCGCGCACGGCCTCCCGCGCAAGCGGCATCTGGGTTTTGAGTTCGGACTCGATTTCCTTGCGGTGCGCCTTGTACGCCGCAAATTCCCTGTGCCTGAACGTGGGCGCGGGATGGTCAAAGCAGACGGCAAGATAGCCGGGTTTTTCCTGGCGGATGATTTTCAGAAGCAGGCGGATAAAGCCGTAGACCGCGTTGACTATTTCCCCCCTGGAAGTGCTTAAGGGCGGCAGGGCATGGTAAGCGCGGTGAATATAGGCGTGGCCGTCAATAAGGAATAATTTAGGCATTATTTATGATTCTCCGCGTATTCCTGTGCGGAAAACGCGGCTGCTGCGCCATCCCCGGCAGCAGTAACTATCTGTCGAAGCAGTTTTTTGCGAACGTCGCCGCAGGCGAACACGCCCGGGCGCGAGGTTGCCATGTACTCGTCCGTAACGATATAACCTTTATCATCAAGTTCTATCAGGCCGTCGAAGACTTTGGTATTGGGAACAAGCCCGACGAACACGAAAACGCCGTCCGCGGGAATCTCGCTTGCAGCGGAATCGGATACATTTTTTATCATTACGCTTTTAACGGAATCTGTTCCTGTAATGGCTGTTATCACGGAATTCCATTGAAATGAAATTTTAGGATTGGAAGAAGCGCGTTGTTGCAGCACGGCCGTTGCGCGCAGCTTGTCGCGCCTGTGCACAAGCGTAACGCGGGATGCGAAGCGTGTAAGGTATATGGCTTCCTGTACGGCGGAATCGCCGCCGCCTGCGACTATTACGTGCTTATCCTTGAAAAACGGGCCGTCGCACGTAGCGCAATAGGACACACCCCTGCCGCGCAATTCCGCCTCGCCCGTCACCCCGAGCAGTTTGTGATCCGCTCCCGTCGCAATTATTATGGTTGTTCCCAGGTACTCGTTTTCCGTGCATTTTACGGTAAAAAGACTGCCCCCCGCTTCAGGGACAATAAGGCCGGTAACGCTTTCAGAAACAAACGAAGCTCCCGCCTGCCGGGCTTGTTCATCCATTTTTGTGGTAAGTTCGAAGCCATTTATGCCTTCAGGAAAACCGGGATAGTTTTCCAGCCAGTCGGTTGTAGCGGCCTGTCCGCCGGACCCCATTTTCTCTATGACAAGAGTGGAAAGGCGCGCGCGCGCGGCATATAACGCGGCTGTCAGACCTGCCGGCCCCGCTCCGATTATAATTGTATCGAATACCCGATTGGACATTATTTTTTTGCCGGTTTTGAAGGTGTGTTTTTTGTTGAGGTTAATTTTTTGATTTCAGTTTCCCACTCGTTTTCCATTCTTGACTGGTAACCGACGTAACGCTTTACTATTTCGCCATTTTGATTTACGAGGAAGAATGCGGGAATGCCACGCACTCCGTATTTTCCCGCAACGCCGTCCGTATCGGGAAGGATAAAATATTTCATACCCTGGCGCACGGCAAATTCCCTGGCGGTTGCAGGATCATTTTCCACATTAATGCCCGCGAAAACCACGTTTTTGTCCTTATATTTTTCATGCAATCTTCCTACGGCGGGTTTGGCGTTGCGGCAGGGAGGGCACCATGACGCCCAGAAATATAAAAACACGGGTTTCCCGCGGTTGGCGGAAAGCGAAAACGGCTTGCCGTCCGTGTCATTAAGCTTGAAGTCCGGCGCGGCCGCCGGCGTTGCCGCAAGCGTTATTCCAACTGAAAACAAGGCAATCGCCGCAGTGACGGATATTTTTCCTGCGAACCGCTTATAAAACACTATCAATCACCTTTTTTAATTCATTTTTTGGTTTGAAGCCGATTATTTTTTGAACCGGCTTGCCGGCCTTGAACAATAACAGCGTAGGTATGGACGTAATCTGGTATTTGCTTGCGATATTGATGTTTTCATCGGTGTTAAGCTTCCCTACTTTTACTTTTCCCTGGTATTCCTGAGCAAGCTCTTCAACTAGAGGCGCTATCATCTTGCATGGCCCGCACCATGGCGCCCAGAAATCAACCAGCACGGGCAGGGTGGAATTTATAACCTCCGCATCGAAATTCTGTTGATTTAGCACATCTGCCATGTCAGCCTCCGTTTAAATTAATTTGAATGTCGTTATTTCTTAATTGTATCAAAGCTCGTATTTAAAGTCAAAAGTCCGAAAACGTATTTCCGCTGTGCTAAGCCGCAGTTTCGTTGTGTCTCTTTAGCAGTTTGAGGTCATTGCGAGCGAGAGCGAAGCAATCTCGACGTTGCTTCTGATGAAAAGCGAGATTGCCGCGCCCTTTGGGCTCGCAATGACGACGACAACTTCTAAACGCTAAAGAGACACGTTTCATTTGCGGGCAGGAATATTTTAAAAATTGTGCCGTGGGCGGGAGCGCTTTCTATGTCAACAAAGCCCTTGTGATTTTTGACTATGCCGTAAACCATCGAAAGGCCAAGCCCTGCCCCCTTGCCGATCTGCTTTGTTGTAAAAAACGGCTCAAAAATACGTCTAAGCGTTTCCGAAGACATGCCGGCTCCCGTATCGGTAACCGTTATGGATACGTATTTGCCGGGCGTTATGTCCGGGTGCTTGTCGAGAATCGACTTGTTTGTCGTTATCGCTTCGGTCTGTATGGTTATAAGGCCGCCGCCAGGCATTGACTCGCGGGCATTGACGCATATGTTCGTAATGGCCTGCTGCAACTGTCCGGCATCGGCTTCTATTGCAGGTATGTCCGCGCCCATAATTGTTTTTATTTCTACGGATTTGTCAAAATCCGGCATGATGTTTTTAATCGTTTTCGTTACCAGGGGATTGACCTCAATATTCACGGATGTATGCCTGTTGCCGCGCGCAAAGGCGAGCAACTGCTTGGTGAGTTCGGCGGCGCGCTTTGCATTTTGCTCTATTATTTCCATGCCTTCCCTGCCGACCTCATCCTTGTCCAGGCGTTTTTTTAAAAAAGTTGAATAACCCAGTATTCCTGTCAGCAGATTGTTGAAATCGTGAGCTATTCCGCCGGCAAGCAGGCCTATTGATTCCATCTTGTGCGATTCGAAGAGTTGTTGCTCAAGTTTGCGGCGTTCGGTTATGTCTTTCATAATACCCTTGTATCCTATTACTATATCATTGTCATAATAAATTACGTTGGCCGAAACAAGCACGTTGAGCAGCTTTCCCGTTTTATTTCTAATTATAAACTCGTGATCCTTTATGAAACCGTTTGCGCTTATAGTGCATTCGAATGAAATCCATTCGTTTGGCGAAGCGCAGAGATTGGCGGGTATGCTTATCTCCCATCGTTCGCTTTTCGTATCCAGCCCGAACAACTCGATGCCGGCCGGGTTTATGTCGGTAATCTTTCCTTCCGGCGTGCATATGAAGATTACGTCTTTAGACTCTTCGAACAGCGAACGGTATTTTTCTTCGGAATTGCGAAGCGCATCCTCAAGCAGTTTCCGTTCCGTGATGTCCTCGGCTATGCTCATTATGCACAGAGGCTTATTCTCCTTGTCATACAGAGGCAGGCGTTTTACGTCGAGTATACGCATTCCCCTGTCGTTTAGAATTATTCTTTCGTCAGGGTATGACGTAAGCGATCCGTTTTGCAGAGTCTCGGTGTCCCTTGCCCGCAACGAATCAGCGATTTCTTTTGAAAAAATGTCGTAATCGGTTTTGCCGGTTATCTCTTCCCTCGCGGTAAGAAACATTTTCTCGGATGCCTTGTTAAGAAGCATGTACCGCATGTCTTTGACATCTTTTACAAACACAAAATGCGGGATGTTTTCTATAATCGAGTTAAGGAATGACTGGGTGCGCGCCATCTCTTCTTCCGCGATTATACGCTCTGTGATGTCGTGGTTTATTACCACGACATGCGATACTGTCCCGTTAATGTCAAAATAAGGGTAGCAGGCAATGTCAAAGTAGCGCAGGCCTGAATGGGGGAGCGTAAACCATTGCTGATAGTGTACTTCCTCGCCGCCGAAGCATGTTTCCAGGTACCCTTTGAGTGTTTTCGAAAAAAGTTTTTCACCCCATATTTCAGCAACGGTTTTGCCGACCATTTCATGCGTGGATTTGTTGTGTGCGCGCGCGTATGATTCGTTTACGGCATCATAAACAAAATCCCTGTTGATGAGCGTCATGAACTCGCAGGATGTGTTGACGATGAAATCGTATTTTTTCCAGCGTTCCTCCAGCTCTTTCCGTTCCGTAATATCCTCTCCCGAAATTATAACGCCTGTGAAAATATTGTTTTCGTCAAATAACGGCACGCCATGCCAGGAGATTATTCTTTCAGCGCCGGATGAGGTCAAAACATGGCGTTCGTGTTTTTCCTGCGCGCCAAGCGTGCCGTTTATCGCGGATATGTACTCCATGCGGTACGCTTCGCGTTGAGCCTCCGGCACAAAATGATCAAACCAGTTTTTCCCTTTGATTTCGCTTTCGGGGTAACCCAGTATTTCCGCCCCTTTCTGATTTATCAGCTTGACCGCCTGGTTTCTATCCAGCGCTACAACCAGCGAATTACTAGCTTTAAGGTACTGCTTTATCCAGTTTCTTTCCTTGTCCAGATTCGCTTCAATCAGCATTTTTCTTTTTGTTGCCAGCGTTGTATATATGCCGAATGCGATAAAGATAAACAGCACCGCGCAGCGCATCCAGAGAATGTCCCCTTCCGGGGCAAGGAGCATAGGCATCAATCCGCCCTCGTCGAATACAAAGGCGTCGAGAAAGGCGTCCGAAACCCAGAACAGCAGCCCAAAGAGTACCGGCGTAAAAAAAGTTTTAATGAGGCTGATTTTGCGCGCTTTCATTCGAAAGTCTCCATCATAAGGGCGCGGCCGGCAATAATATAGCGAACTCCGTGCCTTTGCCCAATTCGCTTTGCACTGATATGAACCCTCCGCTTTGACGGATAATGCCGTAACAGGTGGCAAGCCCCAATCCCGTGCCTTTACCCTTCGCTTTTGTAGTGAAGAACGGTTCGAAAAGATGTTCTTTCACTTCTTCAGTCATGCCGGTGCCGGTGTCGTGTATTGAGATCAGGACGTACTGCCCCTGCGGCACGTTATTTTCGTCTCCTCTTTTTGCATCGCCTGCATTGGTATACGACGTTTTGATGGTTATGGTGCCGCCATCCGGCATTGCATCGCGCGCATTGACTACCATATTAGTTATAACCTGTTCAAGCTGGCCCGGGTCAACGCGCGCCTGGGGTATGCTGTTATCAAAAAAGGTTTCAAGCCTGGTACTTTCCTTATTTACAAGCTGGAAAAGCATTTTTTCCATTTCCTTGACGATTTCATTTATGTTTATCAGCTGTGGCGCCAGATTTTGCCTGCGTGAAAATGCCAGCAACTGGCGGGTCAGGTTTGATGCGCGTTCGGCTGTTGCATAAATTTCCTTTATGTCCTCGTGGGCGGGGTTGTCAGCCGGGACATGGTTTAGGCTCAACTGGGCATATCCCAGGATAGGCGTCATGAGATTATTAAGATCATGGGCAATGCTGCCGGCAAGCCGGCCGATCATTTCCATTTTTTGTGATTGAACAAACTGATTTTCAAGGCGCTTGCGCTCGAGGGCGTTAACGAATACCTCGCCCAGCATTCGCAGCATTGCAATGTCCTCCTGCGGCCATGTTCTGGCGGAACCCGCTGCCCCTATTATTATGTAACCCAATAGTATGCGGTTGCTGATCATGGGAACCACGACGAAAGATTTAAACGGCGCCGGCAGGCGCGAGAGAAACAACTGTTTTTCGGCCTCGAGGTTACCGAATGCCCTGGACGTGTCATTGCATACTATGTTCTCAAATCCGGCCAGCGCTTGCAGGGAAAGCGGGTAATCTACCGCGTGCATTTCATTAGGAAATGCGGTTGCATTGACAGAATCGCTGTGCCAGCAGGATAACTGCGCGGCCTTTGTCATCTTGCCGTTCAACTTGAATACCGCTATGTAGTCAACGGACAGGTGTTCGCCGATTTTTTTCAGGGAAGACTTCATGGCGTCGTCCGTGTCATCCGGGGATATTTTTATGAAATACGCCGACACGTCGGAAATAAGTTTCTCGAATGTTATCCTGCTATTAAGCTTTTTTTCCGCCATATTGCGTTCTATCACGCTTGCCAGCGTGTTGGCCATGGAATTGAGGAAGGCAACATCATTCTGATGTGCCAGGTAACCGTCTTTCACATACACGTTGATAACTCCGATAACCCTTGCAGATGAAATTATCGGCACGCAGTAATGCCCGTGTCCAGCCATTTTTTCGTATGATATTTCGTGGCTTGGCGTTACATTGTTTTCAAATATTATCTTTTTTTCAGCCGCCGCTTTTCCACAGAGGCACTTGCCGAAAGGAATACGGGAGCAGGCAATCAGCAGCGGTTCTTCCAGTCCCTGTTGCGCCTTCATAACCAGGACGTCAGGTTCATCTTCCACCAGGAATACTGATCCCGTTGCTTCAAATTTGAGCCACGAAACGGAAAAAATCAGCCTCAGCGCGATGGAAAGCAGCTCTTCGATGGGGAGGTTTTCAATGGATGCTTTTAGTAAAACATTCACTGCGGTCTCGGTTTCATAATTATGCCGCATCTTTTCTTCATTTTTTCGTTGCTCCGTCACGTCGTCGCCGGAGCAGAGAATGGCGTATATTTTGCCATGTTCATCGCGCAACACCGTATTATGCCATGCAATAATTTTTTCTATGCCGGTTCTTGTAAACACAGGGTTTTCATAATGTTCAACCGGAGCTATACTTCCCGCTATAAGCGTATTGAAGGTTAAAATAACGTTACCGCGGAATCTTTCAGGTATAAAATTTTCAAACCAGTCCTTGCCTGTTATCTGATGTTCGCTGCATTCCAATATCTCGCACCCCTTCCTGTTTATGAGTTTTACCTTCCGTTCCGTGTCTATCATTATTATTATTGAGTTCATTACCGCCAGGTAGCCGCTTGTCATGTTGCGTTCCATGGTAAGCAGTTTCTCCGTGTTGCGGGAGCGCCTCATGACAATGGCAAAGCCCGCGAAAGCCACGAATACCGATAATATAATGATAATGTGTATGCGTTCATGAATTTCCGCGGGGAACAGGTGATCAAAAAACCCGCTTTGCTGGAATACATAGGCGTCCAGTGCGGCATGTGACAGCCAAAGCAGGAAGATAAGCCCCATGAATGACAGCATTATTTCCGGGAGGTACATAATAATCAAAGCCGATAATTTTTTCTTTTCATAATTCATGTTTTTCCCCGTCATAGGATCCATTCGCCTTTCTTTTTTTCTTCTTCCAGAAGCGTGGAAACTTTTAGTGAAATCCCCGGCGACAGCGAAAGCGTCTGCGCCGCTATTTTCTGATTTAGAATTTTAAGGTTTTTCAGCGCCTCTCTTTTTACGCGGTAATCGGAATCTTCATGCAGTTTCAAAAGCATTTCAACGGTTTCAGGCCTGGCTATCCTTGCAAGTGCGAGCATTACGTTCGCGCGTATGAGCGGGTTGGGGTTGACTGCCATTTTGCCAAGAAAGTCAAGCGCGGCCCCGGGAGCATATTCGTAAAGATTCTCAGCCATAACGGCGATACGTTCGCGGGACGATTCCAGCGCAGGGGACGAAACGTCGTCGTTTTCAGCGGAGCTTCCCAGGTATTGCAGGAATTTTTCCTGTTGCTGGTGGAGAAATGCCTCTCGGCTGCCTCCTTTTTTGGCGTTGTTTTCCGCTATTTCCTTTCTTATGCGTTCTTCCGCCTCTTTTGTGCGCAGCTCAAGCTCCATGTGTATGCGTTCATCCTCGCGTTGTCCTCTTTCCTTGAGTTCGCGGCGATACTGTTCCGCGTTCTGATGCTCAAATTTCATGCGTTCTTTCGTTTTCTCAAGTTCGATTTTTATTTCGGCATTTTCGCCGGAAAGTTTATGAAGGTTGGCATCCAGTTCCTTCAATGCGGTGGTTGCTTTTGAAAGCGCCGCCGTCTTGACAGCCGCAATTATGATTGTAACAGGCAATATTATCATCCCCGCGGCTATGGCAGCCAGCATAATGCGTATATAGAACACGGGTATTCTTTCTAGCGCTTGCGGCCGGGCAGGCGAGGATGCAGTTGTTGCAGCCCGCATGGGCCTGGCGGTTTTTGGCGCCGATGATTGCGCTGGGGCGCCGCTGTTTTGCTCGCCGGCAGGAATATCCCTGCGTATCTCGCCCGTTGCCGATGAAAGTGTTTTATTGCGGGGAAGCACTTTCTCCTGCGTGGGTGTCAGCATTTCGCTGGTAAGCTGGTAGAGTTCCTGTACTTTAGAATTTTCCGGAGCCATTTCCCTGGCTTTCTTTATGTATTCGAATGCCTGGCGATAGTTGCGCGTAAGATGTCCCTGTGTAGTAGCCTCGATAAGTATCTTAACTATAAATTCCCTGATTTTTGTGTTGGCCGGCTCCAGTTTCCTTGCTTTTTCAAGGTTTTCAACCGCTTCGGTGAAGTTACCCTGGAGGTATTTTTCCGTGCCGGCGTTGAAATATATGGCCGCGTCGTCCCCGGCTGCTAAGGCCTGGACGGCAAACAGCAGGCAGGAAATGGCTGTTATTATAATGTTGCGCATATAAAATTATGGTTCCGAGATCTCAAGTATAGTCTGGACTCTTTTAATAAGCTGTGTTGCTTCGGCGTTTTCGGGTGCAATCTTCAGGACTTCGATAAGTTCTCCCTTGGCTTCCGTGAATTTTTTGTCGCGTACAAACAGTTGCGCCCGGCTGAGGTAGCCGTAAACCCTGACCTCGCTGTTGGCGGGCTGTATGTCAAGAATGTAATTAACGTTTTCTATGGCTGCTTCAAATTTTCCCTGCGAATAGCTTGAACGTATTTCTTTAGTGCGGCGCACTATGGTTTCCGTGTTCATGCGCGCCTGGATTTCAGCAAGCAGCTGCCGTGCTTCTTCATGGCCCGCATCCTCTTTAAGAATCAGTTCCAGAATCTGTTGCGCAGCTCCGTATTTTTTTTCGTCGAATTCCCTGCGCGCCTCGAGGAACTTGACCGACAATTTCGACGAGCGCGCAAGCCGCTCCATCTCGAAGCGGATGCGTTTTTCTTCCTTCTCCTTCTTTATGCGGTATTCTTCCTTTTCCTTTGCGAGAGCTTCCCAGTCCTGTTTCACGTTTCGCTCGGCTTCCGTAACGGTAAAACCATAACGAATGGCCAACGTAATCGAATGTATGAAATCAAGCGGGTGATACAAAAGCGCGTAATCAAAATCAATCTGGCGCGTGGAAATTCCGAAACCAAGCGAAGCCTGCTTCTGATTCAAGCCGCAGCGCCAGCGCGCCCATTCCGGCCACCGGCACTCAACTCCGGTAAACCAGCGGCTTACCGGGTCGCCGGAACGGAAAAGGCCTATGAACTGCATATCCGCCGTAAGGGACAAGGCAGGCAACAGGCTGTGCCAGAATCCTATGCGCGGCACAAATGGAATGTCGTCGGTTCCCAGGCGCGCCGGCAGCACGTTGGCCAGCGAAAGCGCCCAGTGGTGGTCCTCGGCGGCATAATAGACAAGCCCCATGTCCAGGCTTGCCGTTTTTTCGCTTAGTGTGGCGATTTCCTGTGTAATGAATTTCGCGGAGACGCCCGCGCGTAGATTGCCCGGCAGCTTCCGTCCATAGCCTGCCAGAAGTGCGGTTTCCTGTGCTGAAAACGATCCCGTGATTTCGCCAAGTTCATTGGTTTTTTCAGCCTCGCCGGATGTCAGCCGCACGATTGATATGCCCATGGAATTAACATCGTCGAACGGGTAACCGTAGCTGAATGATATAAACTGTCCCTCCGAGAACAGCGGCGCCATGGTAACGCTCATCTCCTGCCACCACAAGCTTGCAAGTCCGGCCGGATTAACGTAGAGGGAGCTTGCCTGGCCATCGAGCGCCGCCTGTGCCAGTCCCATTCCAAGCCCGCGCGCGCCGCCGCTGAAGGTTGTCAAAAACTCAGCCGCGTAACCTGCGTCCGGGTTTGACAACCAGGCAAACGAGGGCGAAACTGCCATGAACAACATAAAAAAAAGAAGAATTATAAACTTCATTTTCCGAGTATTTCATCAACCTTTTCCAGCAGCGCCGACACGGGAAACGGTTTTTCCAGGTAGGCGGCCACGCTGAGTTCTTCGCGCAGTTTCAACAATTCCTTTATGTGTCCCCTGCCTGTAATCACGATAACCGGTATATTCGCCGTTTCGGGGTTTTCCTTTAATCGCAGGTTCACGGAATAACCGTCCAGTCGCGGCATCATGATGTCGAGGAGTATGGCATCCGGTTTGTACGCGGATGTTTTTTCCAGCGCCTCGATGCCGTCGTATGCTTCTATGACTTCATAACCTTTTTTCTCCAGCGCGACTTTCAAAATATAAACTATATCGCGTTCATCGTCAACCAGCAGAATTTTTTTTGCCATGCAAAGTCTCCTTGCCGAAGAATCGCTACTTTACGATGCCAATCTTGCGTATCCTTTTTTCTCCGGCGCCGGTTATCTCAAACAGGTACATGCCGTTGGAGCATACATTGCCGCCGCCGTTGCGGCCGTCCCAGCGGATCTCGTTAGTGTAGCCGGTAGCTTGTCCTTTTGCGCCTTCCGATCCTGCGCTGTAATTACGCTCCCATACAAGATCTCCCAGCAGCGTATATATGCGCGCAGTCGTGTCGGCATTTTCTGTAAGCACGTAGCGTATGCGGGTTTCCTGTCTGCCTGCCGCAAACGGGTTCGGGTAGTTTGTTATGCCGGAAATCCGCGAGGCCGGGGCAAGAGCTGCAAGCATTGTTAAAACGCCCAGGCGATTAGAAGAGTTTGTTATCGAACGCGCCTGCCTGTCTATCGCAGGTAAATCCGGCGCCGCTTCCCATTTCTGGCTGCCGTCGTTTAGAAAACCGCAGCGCAGGTTGTTTACGGGTACAAGAGAGCCGTCATAGTAGCCGTTCCCGTCGGCATCGTCATAGCGGTATTTAACGGTTATGGCCGGGGATGCAACCTCGATCTCCCTGTCGCTTGAGTCGCATACGCTTATGCGGTATGCTTTTTCATTTAATATTTTCAGGTGCGGGTCAGCCACCGTGTCATCGTTTGCGGCCTGCAAGGCGCATTCGGTTGCGGCCGTAACCTCGGTAATTTTGATGTAGCCGTCGGCCGGCAGGCCGGAAATAAACCATGCCTGCACTTTGCCGTCAATGCTGCTTGTCCTGGAACGGCGAAGTATAAAGGTTCGCCCGGGCTGGTTGCAAACAGTGGCGAGGCGCAGGGAATCGGTTGCGGTAACCTTCCAGAAGTATGTGGCCTCTTCAGACAGTGAGGATGGGTTAAGACGGAAGCTGTTAGAGGCTATGCCGGCGGTTGCCGTGCCGGGAATAAAGTCGGCGGATGTGCTTAACGTCAGTGTATATGAGACGGAATCCTCCGGATTGGGGTCCCCGTTATTTTCCCACGAAAAATCAAGGTTGAGATGGGAGAGGATGGCGGAGTCCTCCGGGTATAACAGTGAAAATGCCCGCGGCGGCAGGTTGTTGTTGCTTATTCCGAAATCCGAATCGCTGGAATCATCCGCCGTCAATCCCCCGTCGTCCGTTGCCGTAATTTTTACACGATAGTGCGGCCCGTTTGAAAGAGAGACTGTTGAAAGATTGTAGAATGTGGCGGAAACGGGAATGACGGTAAAATACGTCGCTCCGCCGTCGGAAGAAATCGCGATCGAAAACGTGTGCGCGTCGGTGTGATTGTTATCGCTCGTGCGCCACAATAATCCGGTTGTACCTGATAGAAGTTCCCCTCCGTTCGGGAAAAGCACGGTTACGGACGGCGCTTCATTGGGGTTCGATATCGTGAGGGTTCCGGCCGTAACGCTTTCACCGGTAAGCCCGCGCGTGTCCGTGGCTATTATTTTTATGAGGTGCATATCCCCGTTGCAGGTATAGCGCGTGTCCCATAGATACGAGGTAGTTCCGGCGGAAAGCCCCGCCGCTGCGCCGATAGAAAAACTCACTCCGTTATCGCTTGATGCGTATATTGAGAAGGTTCGCCCGTCCCCGGGATTTGGATCTTCGGATGTCCATGTTATCCACTGGTTTCCCGCCCAGTTTTCCCCGCCCAAAGGCGCGGTAAGCGTAACACGGGGCGCGGCATTGGTGAATGCGAATTGCGACGATGTTGAAAGCATTGACCGGTTCCCGGCACGGTCGGTTATCTTTACGGCCGCGTAATATGTGGTTGCGCCGTCAAGCCCGGTAACCATGCGTGTTTCCGGGTAACCCGGCGGCGAGTCGTTTATGGCGCCCTGCCCCGCGACCGGCAGCAGGTTGTATATCGTATCATTGTCAATAGGGTATGTTGCGCAGCGCACCTGGTAACTGCCGTTAACAATATTCCCTGAGAAATTGTTGTCGCCCGGCGATGACCAGGATAGTTTTATCTGCCCGTTGCCGGAGCCGATTTCAGCCGCGAGGTTTGTTATAGCCGCGGGGGCGACGGTGTCAACATACAGGGCATAGGAGCCGCTCCAGCCGCCAAAGACAGTTCCGTCGAACGCCCGAACACGCCAGCGGTACCACTTATCGTGCGCAAGCGAAACGGTGGAAACCCATACGGCGACGGGAATGCCGGAACTGCTGAATACCGGGAAACTGTTGTTGTCTTCAACAACCGCTATGGTGTACGTCAGCGGATCGCCGCTGTCCGGGTCGGTGGCGGGATTCCAGTAAAACGCCGGTTTGGACTGGTTTGTCGTTGCCCCGTGCAGCGGCGAGCTTAACGTTACGGTTGCAGGGGTAATATTGTAGGTAACGGTTACCCCGTCAAGAAGCGGGGTTTTTGGAATATTACCAGTTGCATCGAACATCGCGCGGTATTTTATGTAACGATGATTGTCAAGAACCTGGGAAAGTTCCCGGATATCGTAAATCGCGGCTCCGCTGAACCACGCGGTTGTGCTTACGCCTGGGCCGTAGAACTCGCTCCAGGATTGTTGATCGTCCGATGCGGCAAACTGGAAACTGATATTTAATCCCGCTTCCTGTATCTGCGTCTCAACCTGCAACCTTGTCCATTGCAGCGATGAACTGTAATAGGATGGTTCCAAATAGTTGGATGTGAATACGCCCGACGAACGGTAGGAGAAGTAACGTGTGTCCTGATAATCCTCGGATGCATCCTGCCCGCCGAAAAGCAGCGCCTTGCTGAGCGTAGGAACATATACAAGGCAATGCCCGCTGCGCGCCGGCGGGGAACTGAGCGCGGTTACATTACTGCTATTCCAGTTATTGGTTTGTGTGTAATAGTACCACATGTCGTCCCTGTATACGAGGGATTCGCCCAGTCCGCTGTGTACGACAAAACGCTCGTTTAGAGTATCATAAAACATTGCGGCATCCTGCCGCACGCCCGGGGCAACGCCTGAGGGATTCTGGTTAGTCCACACATTATCCCTGCTGTTATATGACCAGATTTCATTTAGCAGATTAGTGCCGTTATGGCCGCCGAAAAGGTAGACGTTGCCGTTACTGTTTGATGCCATGCAGGTTTTATCCCGCGCCGAAGGATGTGTGGCCGGGTGGCAAAGCGTCCAGCTTGATTGGTAAATATCGGAATTATTTATGTTGAACACCCACGTATCCGAAAGCGGCGCGGTATTGTCGTTGCCGCCGAAAAGCACAACGGCGTTGGCTCCTTGAGCGCGTTCCATGGCAAATAGGGCGCGTGCGCAAGGCGCGGTGGAGAGTGTTGTCAGTTCATGCCAGGAATTATCGGCAGAATCGAATATCCACGTGTCGTTTAAAACAGTAGTCCCGTCGTGGCCGCCGAAGAGAAGCAGCCTTGTATTATCCAGCGCAACCATGCGGTGGCCGTAGCGGTTATCGGGACGTGTTGCCGCGGTTACCGGGCTCCATGTTCTTGTATTTACGTCGAATTGTTGAGTGTCTCCCAGGGGGGCGAGGGAAGGGCTGCTGCCGCCGAAAAGAATTGCGGAATTATTTGCGGGCACGTATGCCATGGCAGCCAGAAAGCGTTTATCCGGCGGCGTTGTCAGAAGCGACATGTCGTTACTCCACTGGAATTCCAGCTCAAGCCTTGCGGCATCACCTTCTCCGCGCACCTGGACCCGGTCCCTGATTGCCGAGCTTGAATTGAAGTTTGACGATGTTCCCTGTGTTATAATTGTAGCTATGAGATTTAAATGCAATGAGGTTAATGAAAGGAAAGTAATCAGGGTGATTTGCGCGGTTAGATAAAGTTTTCTCATGGCCGTGTGGTTCGTGTCTCTTTAGCGTTTTGAAGTTGTCGTCGTCATTGCGAGCCCAAAGGGCGCGGCAATCTCGCTTTTCATCAGAAGCAACGTCGAGATTGCTTCGCTCTCGCTCGCAATGACCTCAAACTGCTAAAGAGACTCTGTGGCTCTTAACCCGTAGGACGCAAGTTACTCCAGCAGCTTTCCCATGATCGCCTGGCGGAGGTATTTGAGGTCGAATGGCTTGAATATACAGTCGAATGCGCCGAGGCGGAAGGCTTCCACGACTTTTTCCGCATCTCGGTATGCTGTTATCATGATAACCGGAAGATGCGGCGCGCCCTTGTGGACCTCGCGCAAAGTTTCTATTCCGTTCATGTTTGGCATTGCCATGTCCAGCAGAAGCATGTCAATATTATGCTCTTTGAGTTTCTCAATAGCCTGTTGTCCGCTTTTTGCCGTCAGCACCTTGAAGCCCTCGTTGCTTAGGAATTCACCCAGGACAAGCAGTATGTCCGGCTCATCGTCAACGATCATGATGCTGCTTTTTTTGGCATTTACCATCATTAACTCCTTTCGCTTATTCTGTCGCTTCGCCGGCGAAGCGCACCGGCAATGTTATTAGAAACGTTGACCCTTTTCCAGGTTCGGATTCAACCGCGACGCTGCCCGCGTGTTTTTCAATGATTGATTTGACGATCGCCAACCCAAGCCCGAAGCCCGGGTGGGACCGGCCTACCGAGCCGTCAACCTGGTAAAACTTCTCAAATACTCTTGATTGTTTGTCCTTCGGTATGCCGATACCATTGTCGTAGACTGTTATAAGTGCATCCTGGCCGCCGGTATATTTGCAGCTGATCTTTATTGTGCCTTTTTCCGGAGTAAATTTCAGAGAATTGGCGACGAGGTTTGCCAATACCTGCTTTATTCGTTCGCGGTCAGCCGTCAACTCCATGTTTTCATCGGCGCAGTCGCCGGAAAGTAAAATTTCCTTTTCCCTGGCTTTGATTTCGAAATCTTCTACGATTTCATCTACAAGCTGTTTTAGCTTAAAAAGGGCAGGCGTTATTTTAAGGCGTTGCGTTTCGATACGCGAAAAATCCAGCAGGTCATTTACAAGAAACTGCATCCTGTCGGTGTTTCGCTTTATCAGGTCGAGAAACATTCTCCCCTTCTCGTTGGCAAACGTCGTAGACAGGTAAGTATACAACAGTTCCACCGCGCCGCTTATAGCCATCAGGGGGGTGCGGATTTCATGCGAAACGTTGGCCATGAATTCAGTTTTCAGTTCATCGAGCTGGTGTTGCGCCTCGTAATGCTGCAGGGCCGCAATGATAAATGTGGCATGAAGCGCAAAAACTTTTAACGAGTCAAGGTCATGAGTCGTAAACTGGTAGTTGGTCCCCTCGCTAAAGCGGTTAAGGCACATTACGCCCAGCAGCGTTTCCTGGTGAATCAGCGGGCATACCATTGAAGAAAGAATTTCAGTTCTTGGCGCTATCGTTTCAAATTGCGGCAGTGAATCAATCTTATCCTGTATAAGCAGCGGCTGGCGTTTTTCAGCCACCCAGCCTATCACCCTTTCACCGAATTTAATGTCCTTTTCAAGAGTGTGCTCAATACCGTAATAGGCCATGGGCGTAAGCCCGTCTTTTCCCCTGATAATCATAAATATCGAGCCAGAATCGGCATGCAGCGTAGTTACTGTTCGTTCCAGTATAAGCTGCAAAAGCTCTTTTTCTGAACGCGTTTTGGTTATATCCTGGGACAGCCGGTAGAGATTGGTGGTTTCCCTGAATACGTTTTCCTGTCTCCTGAGCATACTGTAATCCAGGCACTTTCTTACCGTGGCCAGCATATCGTTTAAATTGAAGGGTTTTAAGATGTAGTCGTAAGCGCCGTTTTTTATGGCTTCGATGGCGGATTCTATCGTAGCTTCTCCGGTCATGATGATGACCTCTGTGGCGGGATGCAACCGTTTTATTTCTTTTAGAAGCGTGATTCCGCTGAAATTCGGCATTTTAAGGTCGGTAAGAGCTATATCGAAGGTTTCATGGGAAAGCAGTTTTATCGCTTCTTCCGCGGAATCCATTACCGTAACCGCATAATTATCCTGTTGCAGTATGCGCTGCAATAGTTTCAGGATAGTCGTTTCGTCGTCAACAACCAGTATTTTTTCCATGTTTTAGGATTTTATCGGTTACAAACGGTGATTGCATAAGGTAAGAGTATGGAGGTATTAAAAAAAGAGCGCCCCCGCGGGGGGGGACGGGGGCGCTGGGGGATTCGCAGATATGGCTAAAACAGAAAAAATTGTTTCCCTCCCCTTTAATAATAACCGGAAATGCAGGCATGGCCTCAAAAAATATATTTCCGATTATCAACCCTGTAATTGCCATATTATTATAACAAATGCCCTATTTAGTGTCAAGATTTTTCGGACAGGTTATTTGTGGCAGGCTTGTCACTTCTGTGTTCCCTGTTGTTTATGCTTTTCCATCAATTCTTCGTATTCATGCTTCAATTCCTCCATGCGCGATTTATCCCTGAGCCATGCTTCCTCTTTTATTATAAGTTTTTCCTTTAGCGTTAAAGCTTCTTCTTCCAGCGTTGCAATACGTTCTTCCAGCGATTTTAGCTGTGAAGCATGTTTTCTTTTTAGATCGTTTATCTGTTCCTGCCCCCTCATAAATTTTGCCAGTGATGCAGCGGCGTCATCGCGGAAGGAACGCACTTTCTCGGCTATGGCATCCCATTTTTTTCTCTCGGCAAGATTGAGTTTATCCATGCCGGCGGCCGCTGCCCGTAATTGCTCGATCCCCGTGTTGCGTTCATCTTCGAGGCGTTTCTGAATCAATTTAAGCTGTTCTTCAAGTTCTTGCGTTACTTCCTTCAGATTGAGAATTTCCTGTTCCCTGGCGGCAAGGATAGCGTTCCACTGTTGTTTTTCTCGCTCATGCTGCGCGCGCGCCAGGCGCAGCGTTTCCGAGGCGATTTCTTTCTCCGTCTGAAAAAGATCGCGCACAATTTCGTCAGGCGATCCGCCCTGCATGTCAGAAAAATGTTTTTGGTCTGCCATGATAGCCTTCATTGAATATTGGCGGTTTTTTTGCCGGTGGCGATATCTATTTCGATACGCCTGTTTTGCGCGCGGTTCTCTTCGGTGTCGTTGGGCAGAATCGGGCGGAACTCGCCGTAGCCGGCAGCGGCCAGGCGCCCGGGGGCAAGCCCCTCCTCTTCCACAAGATATTTTACCACTTCCATGGCGCGGGCAACGGAAAGCTCCCAGTTTGACCTGAACCTGCCTGTTCCGCTGAGCGGCACGTTATCGGTATGGCCTTCAACCACGATTTCATTGTCAGTGGCTTTAAGTATAATCTGCGCCATGTCGCGCAGCAACTCCCTGGACTCGTTTTTTAACCGGTATTTCCCGGGGTCGAACAGTACCGGGTTTGCGAAGACGATTTTTATATGTTCCGTGTTGCTATTTACGGTTACCATGTTGTTTAATTTAAGTTTTTCGATCATTTCGTCGAGCTTTGAAACCATCTGCCCGGTGCGTTCCTGTTCTATCATCCTTTCCACAAGTTCCGTGTCAATCTTGCCGCCCATTTCCTGTTGTATGTTTGTTACTATCCTCTTGAAGCGATCATCGGATTTATACGAATAAGCAAATGCGTACATCAATAGAAAGAAGATCATCAGCACCGACATAAAATCGGCGTATGGTACGATCCATAAATCCGAAGTGTCGGTTTTATGGTCGGAGCTTCCCAGTTTAAGCAGATCGTTCCAGTCGGAGTTTTGTTGATTCATTTTAATTTGATGATGTTAATCTCTATTCTCCGGTTGCCTGCGCGGCCTTCGGGTGTGCTGTTGTCGAGTACGGGGCGGAATTCGCCGTATCCCAGCGCCGACAACCGCCTTGGGTCTATCCGTTCCTTATCAATAAGATATTGTATTACGCTAAAAGAGCGCGCGGATGATAATTCCCAGTTGGAATCGAATGTGCCGCCGGAGACGGGTATGCTGTCGGTATGCCCCTCGACTACAACGCGGTTCTGCGTATCACGGATAAGCCCGGAAATTTCCCGCAGCGCGGAAATGGCTTCCGGTTTGAGATTTGACTTGCCGGAGTCGAATAGCACGGGGCTTGGCAGTACTATCTTGATTCTCTCTTCATTGACCTGAACGTTTGAAAAAAGCTGCTTTGCACTTCTTTCGATGTTTGCCTGCTCGTCCATTTCCTGCTGGCGCTTTTTTTCAAGGCCTTTTTCGGTTTCGAGTATCTCGTTTTTCCTGCCGCCGAACGTTTCGGCAAAAGACGATGCCGCGATCAGCCGGTCTTTATCGTCAAGCCAGGTGAGGCAGTATAACATAAGGAAGAAGATCATCAGGTTGGTAACCATGTCCGTATAGATGATCATCCACAGTTTTGTTTCCTTATTGTTATCGCCCTCGGAATTGTTCCTTTCCTCCAGCGTTGAATATTCCAGGTCGTCCATGATTTTATTGTTCGGATGGCGTTTTCCTGCTGCGCACGTTTGCCGCCATGAAAGCCTGCAATTTCCGGTTGACTATGATAGGTATATCTCCCTTTTGTATGGCAAGTATTCCCTCGATGATGACTTCTTTAATCAGGAGTTCTTCCTCGGTATGCGCGTCGAGCTTGTTTGCCATGGGAAGAAATATGAAGTTTGCCGCCGAAATGCCGTAGAATGTTCCCGTAACAGCTATGGCCATCGAGGATCCCAGGCTTTTAGGGTCGCTGATGCTTTTAAGAACCTGTACTACGCCAAGAAGCGTTGCCAGGAGTCCGAAAATCGGCGAGAACGTTCCCATTGAGCGTATGATGCTGCTTACCTGGTGATGGCGCTTGCGTATGAAAATTATTTCCTTCAGCAGGTTCTCCCGCACGATCGTTGCGTCAAGTCCGTCAATGAGCATCATGACGCCGTCGGAAAGGAAGCGGTCTCTCAGCTTCGGAATCTCCTCCTGGAGCGCGAAAATGCCGTCGCGCTTGGCTTTCTCGGCGAGGGTTACCATGGTTGTAATAACGTAAGCAGGTTTTAATGTCCTGCGCGCGAAAATCACGTGCGATATTGCGGACGGCAGTCGGAGTATTATGTTCATAGGCGTTGAAATGAGCATGGATGCGAAAGTTCCCCCGAACACCAGCACAAAGGCGTCGCGGTGCCATAGCAGGTGCGCCGTTCCTCCCCAGAACATAACTATGTATACGGCGCCGAATCCGATTGCAAGCCCGAGTAGCGTCATTATGTCAAGCATGAGAATATTTCTCCTTGAGATAAGTGTGTCTCTTTAGCAGTTTGAGGTCATTGCGAGCGAGAGCGAAGCAATCTCGACATTGCTTCTGATGAAAAGCGAGATTGCCGCGCCCTTTGGGCTCGCAATGACGACAACTTCAAAACGCTAAAGAGATACAGGTAAGTTATGGTAATAGTAACTATAACGGAATTTCAGGACTTTTCAAGGACTTTTGAAGTTTGATTTAGCGGAGTATGTTACGCAAGGGGTGTGATGATTTTAAGGCTTTTTGGCGGGCATCTTCAAATTCCGATTTTTTCCTTGTTTTGCCATTCGGAAGCAGCGCTATCTTTTCATCGTCTTTCTTTTCTCTTTTGAGCGTATAGCGCGGGTGCAGGCTGCGGCGGATTCCAAGCGTTGTCGTTTCTTTAAAAATAATGTCAATCAGTTCCTTCTCCTGCTGCGCCGCGCAAAGTACGGACAAAACTATGCCGGGACGCCCCTTTTTCATCAATACCTGGGTCAGCCATACGTCTTTTGCCGCAGCCG
>MGVF01000039.1:12759-17663 GCA_001800355.1 Elusimicrobia bacterium RIFOXYA2_FULL_50_26 | reverse complement strand
TTTTACCTCTTTGCAAAAAAAATGTCAACGCGCCGAATCAAATCATCTAAAATGTTACCCAGCGAATGACTTGACTCATGCAGCAGGGTTATGGTAACATCAATAAGGCGTTGTGCGTAAATGGCAAAATAGTGATGAAAACCTCGGGTAAAATGGCAGTTTCAAAAATCATCAATTCATTTATTTTTGTCTCGGCGTTGTCTGCCAGATTAATGGCGGCGACGATTTGGTGCAATCCCGCAAACACGGGAGCGGAGAATGGATTAAGCGAGGTTACGGGATACAACACATTACGGGAAGCCATCGCTTCGATGGCAGGCGGCGACACGATATTAATTTCAAGCGGAGATTGGACCGCGTGGCAGGGCATGAGCATAGAACATCCATATTTACCCCCGTCGGGAAGCCCGGGCGCCTACACCAAAATTCATGCAAAAAGTGATTGGGAAACAAGAGTACCTTACATAAGCGACCAGGGAGTTGGCAGAAGCTATGTGGAGATAAGGGGCATAGTGTTTGATTCCAGGTTAAATCCGACGAGCCATGTGGTCGTGGATTGGCATCATACAAAATTCATACGTTGCGGTTTTCTCTGCGGGAAAGTAATCGGAAATAATCATTGCGCCGGGTTCGGCAGTGCCGATAGTACGCGCGCCACAAACCAGTACAATCTTATGGAAGAATGTATGGCATGGGGCGGTGGAAGGTACATGTTCTACTGTAAATACGGCAAATATAATATTTTTCGCCGTTGTATCGCCCGCCACGATTATCATGACGGCGGGGGAGGGCAGGATGACGGGCAGATTTTCAATTTCAGGGCTTATGCATGCGATTATACAATTTATCAGAATTGCATAAGCCTGGATTCCGACAGGGTTGAAAATTTCAGCTCTTTGCAAAGCGAGGCCGGCGGATTCTGGATAGGCGATAGTTACGGCGCCGAAGGTAACGCAATTTTCGGAAGCATATCAATAAGGGACGTGCATCTGCCGTACTACGTTTGCAGCAACGGGACAGGAACTGCCGTAATGGATAATTGTGTTGCATTGGATGTTCGCGTGCCGGGCTATACCACGTTGACCGCTTTTATACTCAAAAATAATTCCGGCCTTGATGTTTCTCACTTTCTGGGCTTGGGCGGCCTGGGTACGGGTTTCGACGGATTTTACGGAAAAAACCTTGGCTCATTTACCGTAAAGAACAGCATACTCAGGGATGTGGCGGAATACGGGATCCTTGGCGTGGCTGATAATAGTTATATTAATCATTACAATGCGGGAATCGGAACGTTTGGGACAGGTTCTACCACTTACGATCCGTTGGCCAACGGGTTAAAGTACCCTCTTAGAATTGAAACCGGTTTGCCGTTGGCTTCTGCGGGTGAGAATGGCTGCGCGGCCGGGCCTGCAATTTTGAAAAAAATCGGCATTGCGGAAACGTTATATGGGGAACAGGGCTGGGATGAAATTACCGGGGAAAGTATCTGGCCTTTTCCAAACGAAAACCGCGTTAAATTATTAATGCAGCAAACAGTTGACGGAATTTCAACGAATGCAGGTTTTTGCGCAAATGGAACAGGCCTCTATGGTGGGCCGCTTACGCTTACTTCATATATATGGGAATATCTTGGCAATCCCTGCCCCGCCGATATTTGCAGCGGCACATACGATAACGTTGCGCCTTCCTCACCTTCAGGGTTAACAATAGAATAGATAGGTAATGGATGCCGGAGTTGGAATGCAGGTGAAAGTGAAATTGTGAAAACAATATATTATACACTTACTCTGTTGTTATCTCTGTATGGTTTCGTGAACGCGAAAATGTATTACGTTGCCACCGACGGAGACAATTCTAATCCAGGCACCGAGGCTTTGCCTTGGTTGACACCGCAATACGCAGCAAATGTAGCAGATGCCGGTGATACCGTAATTTTCAAGGATGGGCTATACATCATAGCGTCGGATTCTTCCTTGCGGTTAAGCAAAAAAGGCTCCGCGGATAACCCTATTATATTTAGGGCGATGGCCATGCATGGCGCGAGAATTCACAAGGATACGACAGGTTCCGATGCCACAATATCCATAGGTGTATATGATGGAGCAAATGGCGGCTGGCAGGAGCACCAGGAGATGTACATCGTATTGGACGGACTGGAAGTTACCGGCGGCAAGATGCATGGTATCCAATCTGCTGGCGGAGGCCAGTTGATTATAAAAAATTGCAAAGTACACGATACAGGGCAAGATCCGATTAAGATTAACAACGGAGCTGATTATACTGTTCTTGAGAATAATGAAATATATAACAGCGGCGTGATTGATGCTTGCAGCCTGGGATGCAATTCTGATGGAATAGATATTACCAGTTCTGATTATGTTATCGTCAGGGAAAATCATGTCCATGATATTCTATCCTGGGGCATGTATGTTAAAAAAGGCTCGGAGTTCGCTATTATAGAAAGAAATAAATTTAATGACATCGGCGAGGGCGGAATTGGCATTGGTGAATCAACTGTTGCCTATAATACAATAGCCAGGAATAATATTTTGTACAATATAAATAACACCTGTTTGCAGTTTGCAGGCGCCAAGGATTCAAAGTTTTACAATAATACTTGTTATAATGTCTCTATTGTTGACGGTGATATATGGGCAGGGCTCAGGGCTGTTCCTGCTCAACATACGGAAGGCGCCAAACCGGGAGACGATAAATACAGCAGGAATGTGGAATTTAAGAATAATATCGTAGTAATAAATAATGCGCAAGGGTTTGCCTTCAGGGCCAGCGACCCAACTTTTGGAACTGGCACAAAGCAGGAAAATATACAGCAATTGCATTCTGATAATAATTTGTTTTTTAATTTAATCGGTGGGATTGGATACGGCTTTTTTTTCGAAGGCCATATCGAATCTACTTTGCCGGACTGGCAAGCTTACTCAGTGAGTCTCGGAAATGCGCAGGAGATGAGTAGCATCATATCCGATCCTCTCTTTGAATCTGTTAACCCTGGTGCAGAAAACTTCTTGCGGATTGGAAAAAATTCGCCTGCAAGAAATACGGGCGCAGTTCTAAGCTCCGATGTCTTGACCGATTACCGCTCAAATACAAGGGTAAGCTACGATATCGGCGCATATGAATACATAGATGGAATTGATAAAACTGTGCCAAACTCACCATCCGGACTAGGGGTGAAATAGCAGTTGTAGGGAGCGTTCCCCGAACACTCCGGTTATTGTCACGAACGTACAAAATATGCGCGGATTCCATCTGAAGGTATTCGGCAAGGCGGGCAGAAAAAAACATTACTGAAAGCACGCTTATTACATTCAACCCAACTTTTGCATTAGGGTCGCGGAATTCATCGTCCGATCAGGTATGTCCATCATTTTATCGTTAAATTCTTTGGAGCTTCGGGTGGCGTTGTGTCGGAGCTGCCGTATATTTCATCAGGGCATGGGCTGCCAAGGTATTCCCAAAGGTAACTTGTTAAAGTTATAGGGCTGCCATTAAGGCCGGTACCTTCGGCGCAGAATCCACGTTGAGGGTTTGGTGTATATTGTGACGTTTTCATTTCAGATTTAATCCAATCTTCCAGTGGCCATGGCCACAATGAGACCTGCTGTTCCGTATCCCAATTCGGTTCACCCTTAAAAGTTCCGTCTATGCCTAACCTATGTGTAATTCGCGCACCGATCTGTCCGCCGGTTGAACCGCGGCTGGAAAGAGCAGAATTTGATTCGATACGCAAAGGATAGCGCAGGCCGTCGTCTTGCGGATTTGAATAATAAAAATGCGGAGGCTGTGCTGAAGATGGCCATGAATAAGTTGATCCTTTAATGGCATACATCTGGATATAATCATTGGCAATGTTTGCCAGTTCATCCATTCCGTCATCTTTGGTATCTGATATTATGGAATCGTGAAATGTGCTTGGGATATCTCCCCTGAAACTATTGACTCCGTCGTCGGGAATCAGCACAGTACTTACCTGGGTTGTGCTGCGGTATACGAAATTGTCCACTCCGAGATCCACTAAAGTAACACGATCGGCATCAGTAGATCCCTGAAGCCCAAGACCGCCGGCAAGGTGGATTCCGGCAAAATCCTCTATAACATGCCCGCTTGAACCTTGCCGGTTCAGGTATGCCGCCATGGCAGTATTTACCACTATGCAGCCTTTCATAATCATTGAATGTGGGCCTTCATCTACAGGCTGATAAAATGCGCCGGCAAGCTCGGTTGGATCATTCATCCATTCACTTGGCAGATCTGAATCTATAATAACACAATTAAGGAACCCGGAACCTCTATTATAATATGAACAGAAACCCGCTATCGGGTCAGGTGTCGGGTCTTCCTTTTTGGCCCAATCCTGGCGCGAGATACATCTGCGGCATAAGTTGTTACCCGGCCCCCGTGTTTGATTTTCTCTGCTGTTGTCATAAAATAAAAATTTATATCTGCCTTTACCGAAAGCAATGCAATCTTCCAATAGATTGTATTGGCCGGTTATCGAAAATGTTGTTGTATTGCCGTCGGCGATGCCGTGGGAAGCTACTTGTTTGAAATAAATGTGATCCCAATAAGAGCCGGTTCCAATACCTTCCCAGCGTATACCCCAGAATTTTACCCAGGAAACATGAGGCCCTGCCAGCCCGGCCTGATCGGAAAATTTGGCATCTCCGGAAAACTTCACTTTCAGTGGTTGATTGCATGGCACACCATTAATGCCCGGAATATTTTCCGCACGGATAACGGTAAATCTTTCGTCTCCAGTTCCGGTCCCGGGGCCTGACGGCGGGTAATTGAATTGCCAAATCGTATTATTACTCGTTGTGTATTCGCCGTCTGCTATTATCAAAGTATCTCCGGAAGTCATCTTGCTCATGGCATATTGAAGC
>MGVF01000039.1:0-12666 GCA_001800355.1 Elusimicrobia bacterium RIFOXYA2_FULL_50_26 | reverse complement strand
CCTGGGTTAGTAGTTCGGCGGCGTGGTGGCGGGCGGATGGCGTTATCTCGGCGCCGGATAGCATGCGGGCTATTTCTTCCACTCGTTCGGTTTCGGAAAGCGTGCGCACGCGCGTCAGTGTGTGGGCATTTTTGGTTTCCTTTGAAACAAACAGGTTTTGACTGCCGAACGCGGCTATCTGGGGCAGGTGCGTTATGCAAAGCACCTGGTGATGCAGGGATAGTTTTTGCAGTTTCCTTCCGATAACCTCGCCCATCGGCCCGCCGACGCCGGAATCTATCTCGTCGAAAATCAACACGGGCACGCGGTCTGCCATGGAAAGAACCGTTTTTAGCCCCAGCATTACGCGCGACATCTCGCCGCCCGAAGCGATCTGCTTTAAAGGTTTTATATCCTCGCCCGCATTTGCCGAGAACATAAATTCGATGCGGTCCTGCCCGTCGCGGCCGGGTTGCGGCTCTTTTTCAATTTTAAGCGAAAAAACCGCCCTTTTCATCCCGAGGCCGGAAAGCTCCTTTTGAACGCCGGCTGCAAGCTTTTCGCCGGCTTTTTTACGGGCAATGGTGAGTTTTTCACACTGCTGCGCAAACGTTTTTGCCGCCGCCTCGATAGACTTTTCAAGTTCCTGGCGTGTTTCATCCCCGGCGGAAAGAGCATCGAGTTCTTTTGAAATAGTCTCGTAATGTGCAATTATTTCAGGGACGGTTTTTGCGTACTTCTTTTTGAGCCTTTGCAAAAGATCCTGCCGTTCAAGCATGGCGTTTAGGGCCGCGGGGTCAAGTGTAAGGCGCTCCATGAAATCGTCAAGCGTGCCGGCGGCTTCTTCTACAAGGTAATAGGCCTTTTGCAGGTTTTCAAGCGCATCGCCGGCGGCGCCGCCGATTGCCTGCATGTTTTCAACAAGGCGTTGCGCTTTACCTGTTTTTTCGATAACGGAATCGTCGGAATCGTAAAGCAGCGCGTGCGCCTGGCGCCCGGCCTCAAGAAGCTTTTCCGCGTTTTTCAGTTGCGGCAGTTTGCTTTCTATCTCTTCTTCTTCGCCGGCTGAAAGTTTCGCTTCCTCTATCTCTTTTTTCTGGTAGCGGTACAGGTCTGCCAGCCGTTCGCGTTCCTGCGCGGACATGGCCTGCGCCGAAGAACGGGCGCGCAATTCGGCAAGCGCCTGGTATTGCGATCTCACCTGGCGCACAAGCTCGTCAAGCCCTCCGAAACTGTCAAGCAGTCCCCGCTGGGCGGACGCATGAAAGAGCGTTTGATGTTCGTGCTGGCCATGCACGTCAACAAGCATCTCGCCGATGGTTTTAATTATTTCTATTCCAACGGGCTGGTCGTTGATAAAAGCGCGGCTCCGGCCCGAGGAGTCCACCTCCCGGCGGATAAGTATGGTTTCGGCGCCGGCGTCGGTAATCCCCGCATTTTCAAGGCAGGCGCGCGCCTCTTTTAGCCTGGTAACGTCAAATTCGCCGGTAACCGAGCAGCGCGGGACGTCTTTACGCACCGTGGCGGCCGAAGCGCGTTCGCCAAGCAGCAGCCCCAGCGCGTCAATGATTATGGATTTGCCCGCCCCGCTTTCGCCGGTAAAAATATTAAGCTCCGGCACAAACTCAAGCCGAAGCTCCTCAATCAGCGCATAGTTTTTTATGTGTATGGATAAAAGCATATCAGGATATAAATGCTTGTATGAAAGGAATGAAGTCTTCTGCTTTGCGTAGCCATTGCCTGACGTCTTTTTCGGCAAAATGTACGAGGTCCTTATAATCAGCCTTTTGCCTGAAATCGAACATTTCGTAATAATATCTTCCCCATTTTTTGTCTATTTTCCCGTTGCTAATGAATTCCTTGTTAAACAAGCTCAATATGCCTGAGTGTTTAGCCGAACTCAATCCTTTGGTGAGCAGGAGTGCGCTGACAGCATAGAATAACGCATAATAGATACGATTTACCGCGGAAAAAAGTTTTTCATTATTAAGCAACAAACGCGCATCATCCAGAGTTTCCGTCGCCCTGTGTAGGCGATAGTTAACGAGTTCCCTCATTTCTTTTTTCATTTTCACAGTACGATACCTTCGTGGAGTATGTTTTTATAAATCGGCATTGACCTTCCGAGGAGGGAATTCCAGAATGATTTTTGTTCAACAATAACTCCAAAAACAACTGAGTATTTTAAACCAACGTCATAGGCGACGTCGAATATTTGTTTTTCGGTGTGTGTTGAAATTTTTTTTCCGATCAATACAAGAATATCAATATCGGAATAAAGCGTATCATCTCCCCGCGCTTTTGAGCCAAACATTATAATTTGTGAGTGGGGAAAATGTTTATTTATGCGTCCTTTTAATTCGCCAAGCGCCTGCCGTTCCAGTTCATTTTTTTTCATGTAAATAGTATAACCCTTACGAATTTGCTTGTCAAATGTCTACTTTTCGGCAGGAGACGAATTGCCGCGTTCGCCCCATTTTAATTTTGTGCGCAGTACGTTGAGGTATTGCTGGCGCGGGTTGGTGATGAGCAGCAGCGGTTTTTCGGCTTTGGTTATGGTAACGTGGTCGCGGTTGGCTACGGTAAACGTTATCTGGCCGTCTATAGTAAGCGTGGGTTTCTCCGTGGTGCTGCGCGAGGCGGCCGTCAATTTCAGCGTGTGTTCCGACGAAATTATCAGCGGCCGCTGGGTAAGCGTGTGCGGGCAGATGGGCGTCATCACGAACACTTTAAGGTGCGGGTGGGCTATGGGGCCTGAGGCGGCAAGCGAGTAGGCGGTTGATCCCGTCGGCGTTGCGACGATAAGCCCGTCGCCGATATAGTCGGCAAGAAACTCGTCGTTGACGCGCGCAGCGATGGTTACTATGCGGTTTGTTTTCCCGGAGTGTATGACTGCGTCGTTAAGCGCAATCTGCCGGGTTGTTTTGCGCCCGCTATGGAGCGTTACGGAAAGCATTATACGCTCTTCCATGCGGTATTTTCCGGCAAGCACTTCCGAGAGAAAGCCGTAAGCGTCGTCGGGGTTGGTCTCGGCGAGAAAACCGAGCGACCCCAGGTTTATGCCTATGAGGGGCACGTCCAGCGGGGCCAGCAGGCGGCTTGCCCTGAGCATTGTGCCGTCGCCGCCAAGGCTTAAGGCGCAGTCAAGTTTGGGAATTTTTTTTCCGGAGGGAGTTACGATAACCGCAGTGCAGCCCCTCGCGCGAAGCCAGCCGGTCAGCTTTTTAATTTCAGTTTGAGCCCTGGCCTTGCCCGGGTTAAAAATTATTCCGATTCTCTTCATAACAATCAATAAAATAACATACTATTGCCATAGTGTCAAGCAGTGTTGCCGGTATATTATCTTATGCTTAAATTGTGCGGCGAGTCCGGCGGGGTGGTATTTTCCAGGTTCTCGTAATTACAGATATTTGAAGGGCAACCGTTTCCGATATATTCCCATATATATGATGTCAACGTAATTGCGCCGCCGTAAAGGCCGGTCCCGCTGGCGCAAAAGCCGCGCAGGCCGGTTAGTGGTAATCTTCCGTCGCCGGGGTCGTAATGGTATGATCTCATCTGTTCTTTGATAATGTCCTCATCAGGCCACGGCCAGAGAGGGTTGCTTGTTATCTCATCGTATCCCTCTTCTCCCCATAATGTACCGTCTCGCCCGATCCTGTAAAGCACCGAGGCGCCCATGTCCCCGCCGTCGCTTGCGATATTATTTACGTCAGAATCATCTTCTACCCGTGGAATATACTTTAACGCAGGTTTGCCGTTGCCGGGGACACCGGTTACCGGGTTTATTTCGTTTGCGTTCTCGCTCGATAAATCATGGATTCCCGCCGCGCCGCCCGAGTAATTGAGGGCATTGTCGTATAATAAATTGTAATCTGAAATCGTATTTCGAAGGGCAACGTCGCCGCTATGGTAGATTATGGAATCATATACTTCAGCCACGCCCGTAATATCCGATTCGACTGCGCGGTCGTGGTAGCCGTCGGCATTAAAGGCATAGCCGAACGTGCAATGAAGAACGGAGATCTTATCGGCAATATCCGGGGATCTTGTCCAGATTGAATTCTCGGATTCCCAGAAAACGCAGTTTTTAAAAATGTTCCCGCTGCATTGGCTGTTTCCAACGAATCCGAAATGAAAACTGTTGGTGTTTAAGCCGATGCAGCCGGAAATGATGTTGTTCATCCCGCTTTTGCCCGAGCTTCCGTTCGGGCTTACCCAGACTATCTTTGGCGATGCGGGCAGCGGCGGCCCGTCGTCGGAATGCTGGAGTATGTAATCGTCCGGACCTGCGTCTATGGAAATACAATTTTGCAGCGTGGAATTGCTTGTGCCGTATAGCCTGAAGGATCCCTGGTTGCCATACCCGATGCTTACGCCCCTGTCGTACCTGTCAATACATCTCCTTAACACGAGATGATCCGAGTCGAGCATGTAAAACCTGTAACGCCCGTTTCCCCATATATAAGTGTCTTCGATCAATCCATAATCAACATACCTGAAAAACAATGAATCGCCGTATATCAAGTCCTGGTTATTGGCGTCGCAAATGCCGCATCTTAATATTTTTATGTGGTTGCTGTTTGTAATCGAAACAACCGCGGCGCTTGAGTTTTTAAATACGATGCCTTCAAGCGCAATATAGCTGACGTTATCCATCTGTACCGGGATCCGTGCATTTTCTCCGTCTATAACAACTTTTCCGGCATTCCCGGCTTTGATAACCGTGTAAGCGGCCGCCGAGCCGTTGGGCGGCATGTGAGAGTAATCAATAATGTTGCCGCCACCGGTGTATGTGCCGTCCCTTATTATAAGCGTGTCCCCGCCGCTTATGCCTGCGAGAGCCTCTTGAAGGCTGCCGAAATTATCAGGCACGTAATATGTTGCGGCGGAAACGGTTTTTACGCATACTGCTCCGGATATCAGCAATGGGATAATGAACGAAGGAAAGCCATTTTTCATCAAAAGATAGTCTAATATAACCCCGCGGTGTTGTCGAGGTTTAATATTATTTTGCTATAATGTTTCCGCGTGAGGAAAGGAATACCGTAATGAGAAAGAGAATAGGCGATCCGTTGACTATATTCATGAATGCCACGCCGGTGGCGAAAATTGCCAAAACCAGGCTTGAAGAAATACGCGTTTCGGTGCTGCGTAACAACAAGGTGGACGTGCGCACCTATTTTCATTACCCGCAGGAGCCGGAGCCGAAGCCGACAAAAAAGGGTTTAATGCTTTCGTTTAAATATATACCGCAGATTCTGGCGGCCTTCGGAAAACTTCTCAAGGATGAAAAATATGAGTTCAACCTGCTGTTAAATGAGACGGAAAAAGAACAGTTAAAAACCTACACCGGCGACTACAAGGGCGCCAGGCTTGTGCATATCCGCTCGTTCTACCGCAGGGAAGGCGTGTTCCAGCCAGGAAAAGGCATCGCCTTCCCCCGCGGCCTCCTGGTCCCGGTGATAGACGCATTGAAACGCGCCGAGGAACTGAAAGATTAAGCCACGCTTTGCGGAGATTTTTATATATGAACAAAAAAAATATTAACATTCCATCGAGCATTAGCGAACTTGTCCGTGTTTTTGACGGCGGCGTGGATATTAAAAAACTCAAAAGCATTCCGCGGAAACATAAGAAACTTAAATCCTGCATGATAAGGGGCAAGGCGGCGGCCGAGGGGTTTGCGTACGCGAAAGCTCACCGCATTGACAGTATTGCCGTTGATGCGTTCCTTGCTGCCGTTAAATTTGAAAAAAATTATTCTCTTGCGGATTTTGAAGGCGCAATTACTAAAACGGAAGAACAGCTTATTGATATGCAGAAAAAGGCGGAGTCTTACATAAGCGACGCGGGTTCGCTGATATTTACCGCGCACATTCTTATGCTGAAGGATAAGGGTTTTATTTCCGGGATAAGGAAACTTATTGAAGGCGGCGAGAATCCCCCGTCTGCCGTAATAAAGGTTGCAAAAACATATAGCGATATTTTCGCCGCTTCGCAAAGCCAGGGCATAAGGGACAAAGTGCAGGATGTGGCTGATTTAACAAAAAGAGTAGTGGCAAATATTATCGGGAAGCAAGAGGATGAGATTGTCCTGAAGAACAGGGTTATTGTCGCAAGCGAGCTTTATCCTTCGGATATTCTCAAGTATTTTGCGCAGGAGATCGCAGGCGTGGTGCTTACCAGCGGCGGTGTTACCTCTCATGTGGCGATACTTGCGAGGTCGCTTAAAATTCCTCTTGTCATAGCGGACTCTTCGGAACTGGACGAAGTGGAATCCGGCAATTTTATTCTCGTAGACGCCGATGTGGGAAATATTTATATCAACCCGTCCGCGGATGTAATTAGGCATTTCAATGAAAGCAACAAGGCAAAAGCCAGGATAAAAAAAGTCTCTTCCCGTATGCAAAAGGCCGAGACGGCGGATGGCAGGCGCATAAACCTTATGATTAATGTGAATCTTCTAAGGGATATTTTTGCGGCAAAGAATCTGCCTTGCGACGGCATAGGGCTTTACAGGACGGAATTTCCGTTCATATTGCGGAACGCTTTTCCCACGGAGGAAGAACAGTATATTGTTTACCGGAAGCTCCTTGAAGAAGCGGGCGGGCATGAAGTAACTTTCAGGACGCTTGACGTGGGCGGCGATAAAGTGCTTGCCTATTACCATACACAGAAAGAAGAAAACCCGTTTTTGGGAATGCGGTCAATCAGGTTTTCCCTCGGCAACAGGGAAATCTTTAAACAGCAGATAAACGCGATACTTCGCGCAGGTTACGGCAAAAACATAAGGATAATGTTTCCCATGGTATCGTCTCTCGATGAATACCTGGAAGCAAAAACCGTGGTTGGGGAATGTATGCTGGCCATGAAAAAAAGGGGAGTTACTTTCAATGGTAATCCGAAAATCGGCATCATGGTCGAGATACCTTCGCTCATAGCCATAATTGATTCCATGGCGGCCGTTTGCGACTTTTTCTCCATAGGCACCAACGACCTGATACAATACACGCTGGCCGTAGACAGGACAAATGAAAAGGTTGCCAGCTATTATCTGCCGCACCACCCGGCCGTGTTAAGATCCATAAAGGCGATTGCGGATGCCGCGATCAAACACGGTATAGGGGTCTCAATTTGCGGCGATATGGCAAACAATCCTTTGTATATACCGTTTCTGCTGGGCATAGGAATCAGGGAGATGAGCGTTGATCCCGTGTATTTCATAAGGTCGTATGAGAGTATAAAAAGGACATCTCTTGATTTTGCCAGGAAGTTTGCGGGAGATTTATTATCATGTAATGATATCGGTTCGATAACAAAGTTACTTAAACCCTGAATTTGCAATAGAGAATGGAATTCGCCGAAAAATATGGGCATTTTTCCTTCATAAAAAAGTTTGTACATACGCAACGGTATGCCCTGCACTTTTTTATTCGTAAAAATACCCATCTTTTTCGTCTCTGTTCTCATTTCTATTGCAAAATCCGGGTTAAAAACATTCATTAACCTTTTACAATTATAAAGATTTTCTTGCAATAAGAAACAGGCTGCGGGTAACCCGGCCTGTTTTTTTAGTTACCGTAAAGTGTTATTTTTTTTGCCGGTAATACCGAAATGTAGTAATTTTCCTCCCCCTCACCCCACCCTCTCCCCGTCGGGGAGAGGGCTTGATTAAATTCTTTCCTCTCCCCGTCGGGGAGAGGATTAAAGGTGAGGGGGAATTATAGCAGTCGAACCACATATTTTGCACGTCTGTTGCAGGTTCCAAGGGTGAGGGCATGGACATATCAATCGTTTAGGAGGCCGTATGAGAAAAGTAGCTATTTACGGTAAGGGCGGTATAGGCAAATCCACTACAACGCAGAACACGGTTGCGGGGCTTGCTGAAATGGGCAAAAAAGTGATGGTTGTGGGATGTGACCCGAAGGCCGATTCAACCAGGCTGCTTTTGGGCGGACTGGCGCAGAAGACGGTGCTTGACACCCTGAGGGAAGAGGGCGAGGACATCGAACTAAATGAGATCGTGAAGCTGGGCTTCAAGGATACCGTTTGCGTCGAATCGGGCGGGCCTGAACCCGGGGTTGGATGTGCAGGCCGGGGCATTATTACATCCATAAACCTTCTGGAGCAACTGGGCGCATACGGGGATGACAAAAAACTCGATTATGCTTTTTACGACGTGCTGGGCGACGTGGTTTGCGGAGGGTTCGCAATGCCTATCCGCGACGGTAAGGCCGAGGAAATTTATATCGTCGTATCGGGTGAGATGATGGCCATGTATGCCGCCAACAATATATGCAAGGGCATCGTTAAATACGCGGACGCGGGCGGCGTGCGGCTGGGCGGGCTGATCTGCAATTCGAGGAAGGTGGACAATGAAGAGTCCATGATAGGCGAGTTTGCAAAGCGGCTGGGTACGCAGATGATATATTTCGTACCGCGCGACAACATGGTGCAGAAAGCCGAGATAAACAGAAAGACGGTTATTGATTACGAGCCGTCCCACGTGCAGGCCGATCATTACCGCAATCTTTCGCGGGCAATTGATCAGAATAAAATGTTCGTCGTTCCGAAGCCGTTGGCTATTGAGGAACTGGAAAAATTGCTCATTGACTTCGGCATAGCAAATTAAAAGTTATCGTCATTGCGAGCCCGAAGGGCGTGGCAATCTCGCTTTTTGTCAGAAGTAACGTCGAGATTGCTTCGCTCTCGCTCGCAATGACCTCAAATTAAGGAGGAGATTATTATGGGAATGGTCATGATACGGGCAATAGTAAGGCCGGAAAAAGTAGACCGGGTTTTGTCGGAACTGATGGAAGCCGGCTATCCCGCGGTTACCAAGGTTTCGGTTTTCGGGCGGGGAAAACAGAGGGGATTGAAAGTCGGCCAGGTGCATTACGATGAGCTTCCCAAGGAGCTTTTGCTTCTGGTGGTAAATGAAAAAGACAGGGATTTCGTAATAAAAAGCATTATGGAGAGCGCGCGGACTGAAAAAACGGGCGCGTTTGGCGACGGAAAGATATTCGTTTCACCCGTGGACGAAATGTATACGATAAGTTCCGGGATAAAAGAGGCCTGACCGGGAGGAACCATGAAAGAAGTTATGGCGGTAATTCGTATGAATATGATGAACAAAACGAAAGATGCGCTTGCTGCGGCGGGTATCTCTTCGTTCACCGCGACCGGGCGGGTGCTGGGACGGGGAAAAGGCAAGGTGGATTTCCGGTTGGTAAAAGGCGCGGAGCAGGGAAACGAGGAGGCGATTGCGCTGCTGGGACAGGGGCCGAAACTTGTGCCCAAGCGGTTGATAACGGTTATAGTTCCGGATGAGCTGGCGTCCCGCGTGGTCGAGACGCTCATCTCGGTTAATAAAACGGGTAACGCCGGCGACGGCAAAATATTCGTGTTGCCCGTGTTCGATGCGGGGAGAATCAGGACGGGCGAATTCGGCGCCACTGTACTAGATGAATGAGAGGCAAAAAATGAAAAGAAATGATGGAACCTGGCAGGTAAATCCTTCTTCGATAAAAGAGAATCTTATAAAACGCTACTCGGCCAAGGTGGGGAAAAAGCGCGCAAAACAGATTGTTATAAACAATCCGAAATCATCGCCCGGCCAGGAGATCGGCGCCAATGTCAGGACAGTTCCCGGCATAATAACGCAACGCGGCTGCACCTACGCCGGATGCAAGGGCGTTGTGCTGGGGCCCACACGCGATATATTGAACCTGACGCACGGGCCGATCGGCTGCGGGTTTTATTCCTGGCTTACGCGGCGCAACCAGACGAGGCCGGAAAAAGATACGGACCCCAATTTCATGCCCTACTGCCTTAGCACGGATATGCAGGATGAAAATATCATTTTCGGCGGCGAGAAGAAACTCCGGCAGGCCGTCGAGGAGGCATATGCGATCTTCAAGCCCCGGGCCATAGGCATATTCGCCACCTGTCCGGTAGGCCTTATCGGCGACGATATTCACTCCGTGGCCAGGGACATGTCCGAGAAACTGGGCATCAACGTTTTTGGTTTCAGTTGCGAAGGGTACAAGGGGGTTAGCCAGTCAGCCGGCCACCACATTGCCAACAACCAGCTTTTCAAACATGTCATAGGAAAAAATCCCGCCGTTCCCGACGGTAAATACAAGGTTGCGCTGTTGGGTGAATACAATATCGGAGGGGACGCCTTCGTGCTTGAGGATATGTTCAGGCGCTGCGGCATAGGTATTGTCGCCACTTTCAGCGGCAATTCCACCTACGACGGATTTGCCGGCGCTCATCACGCGGATTTAAATCTCGCAATGTGCCACCGCTCCATAAATTACGTGGCCGATATGATCGAGAAAAAGTACGGCGTGCCGTGGATCAAGGTAAATTTTACCGGCGCCGACGCCACCGCAAAATCCCTTCGCAAGGTTGCCGGTTATTTTGAAAGCGCGGAGTTGATGAGCCGCGTTGAAAAAGTGATAGAAGAGGAAATGGAAAAAATACGCCCGGTGCAGGAAGACGTGAAACTGCGTACGGCCGGAAAAACCGCAATGCTTTTCGTCGGCGGCTCGCGGGCGCACCACTACCAGGAGCTTTTCAGGGAAATGGGAATGAAGATCGTCGCCGCCGGATACGAGTTCGCCCACCGCGACGATTACGAGGGCAGGGGCGTGCTGCCGGCCATCAAGGTTGATGCCGACTCCCGGAACATCGAGGAGCTTGACGTAAAACCGCACCCGGAACAATACCGCCCGCGCAAAACTCCCGAAGATATGGAGCGGCTCGCGCGGGCAGGCATTAGTTTTAAGAGTTACGAGGGGATGATGCCTGAAATGGACGAGGGCACGCTTGTTATAGACGATATAAATCACTTTGAAACAGAGATTCTTATTGAAAAGTACAAGCCCGATATTTTCTGCGCGGGTATAAAGGAAAAATACGTTATCCAGAAGATGGGCATCCCGATGAAACAACTGCACAGCTATGATTACGGCGGGCCTTATGCCGGTTTTGCCGGGGCCATAAATTTTTACCGGGATGTTGACAGGATGATCGGTTCAAAGGTATGGAAGCTTGTGGTGCCGCCCTGGGAGAAAGATGAGCCCATCGCCGCGATGTTCATCAATCCGGTATAACGCACTCGTGGAGGAAACATTATGCTATTGCGACACACGCCAAAAGAGATAAAGGAAAGAAGCGCATTGACGGTAAATCCTGCCAAGACATGCCAGCCCGTGGGCGCCATGTACGCGGCGCTTGGCATACACCGGTGCCTGCCGCACAGCCACGGTTCCCAGGGGTGTTGCGCCTACCACCGGAGCGCGCTTACCCGGCATTACAAGGAACCGGTAATGGCGACGACAAGCTCTTTCACCGAAGGATCGTCGGTTTTCGGAGGGCAGTCAAACCTGGTGGAAGCGATAGGCAACATATTCACGTTGTACAATCCGGATGTTATTGCCGTTCATACCACGTGCCTTTCGGAAACCATAGGAGACGACATCGGCCAGATAATAAGCAAGGCCAGGGAGGAAGGGAAGATTCCCGCGGGCAAATACGTAATCCACGCCAATACGCCCAGCTACATCGGCTCGCACGTTACCGGTTTTGCAAACATGGTAAAGGGCATGGTAAGGTATTTCCCGGAAAAGAAAGCCGCGTCCGGCGGCGCTATAAACATAATTGCAGGCTGGTGCGAGCCGGCCGATGCGCGGGAGCTGAAAAGAATACTATTCGATATGGGTATCGAAGGCATCGTTTTCCCGGATACGTCCGACGTCCTGGACACGCCGCTGACGGGCCGGTACGCGATGTTCCCGAAAGGCGGGGTAACGGTAGACCGGTTGAAAATGACGGGCAGCAGCGCAGGTACTCTCGCCCTGGGCGCTTTTGCGTCGCTGCCGGCAGCCGAGGAGCTGGACGCCCGCTTTAAAGTCCGCCACGAAGCGCTGGACATGCCCTACGGCATAAAGGCAACCGACCGCTTCCTGGATGCATTGATGAGAATCAGCGGCAAGATGGTGCCGGTTTCACTGGCGGACGAGAGGGGGCGCCTGGTAGACATGATAAGCGATATGGAGCAATATCTTTATAAGCGCCGCGTGGCTCTGTTCGGAGATCCGGACCAACTGATACCCGTGACGGAGTTCCTCGTGGATATAGGAATGCGGCCGGTGTATGTCGTTACGGGCACGCCCGGAAACTATTTCGAAGAGCGCATGGCCGGCATACTTGGCGATATACCGGAAGCAAAGTTTAAACACGGCGATATGTTTCTTCTGCATCAATGGATTAAAAATGAAAAGGTGGATCTGTTAATGGGAAACACGTATGGCAAATACATATCACGCGACGACGATATACCTTTTCTGCGGTTCGGTTTTCCCATACTTGACCGCACCGGCCACAGCTATTTTCACTCGGTGGGATATACGGGAGCGATGAGATTTTTGGAACGGATTCTCAACTCTTTAATGGACCGGCAGGACAGGGACGCGCCGGAAGAAAGTTTTGAGCTGGTGATGTAAGGAGGAAAAAACATGGAAAAACCGGGTAAACATATTTTTGTTTGCGCAAGTTTCAGGGCGGGCGGCGAGCCGCAGGGTGTATGCCACAAAAAAGGGTCGCTTGGGCTTTTACAGTATTTGCAGGAGGGCTTAAACGACCGGGATATGAATGACGTAATGGTTTCCATGACAG
>MGVF01000038.1:42608-49642 GCA_001800355.1 Elusimicrobia bacterium RIFOXYA2_FULL_50_26 | reverse complement strand
TTCTAGTTATGCTAAAGGTAGGGTTTCCCCTTCGGGGATTTCGCCCAAAAGGCTCAACAATTCCCTCCCTCGGCAGATTGTTTGGGGGTTCGTGTCTCTTTAGCGTTTTTAGGTTGTCGCCGTCATTGCGAGGAACGAAGTGACGAAGCAATCTCGTCTTTATAGTCGTCAAACAACAAGATTGCTTCGCTCTCGCTCGCAAGGACCTCAAACTGCTAAAGAGACACGGGGGTTTCAAACTCTCCATCAAAAACACATAACTCCCCCTCACCTTAATCCTCTCCCCGACGGGGAGAGGAGATAACAATTTACTGTGCGAAGGTTTTATTTACATTTCGGAAAGGGGTAACAGCCCCACCCGTATGGCGGGGCGCAATAGGGGGAACAGGATGTTCCCCCTTTGGGAGCGTTTCGGCGTAGCAATTCATTCGGAGCCGAAACAACTTGAGCGAAGCGAAAGTAAGCCGGAACAAAGTTTCGGCGCGACCATAGGGGGTTGGATGACATGCAAAGTTGCCATACTTATTGACGGGGGGTTTTTAAAATCACGGCTTAAAGAAGTTCACCGTAAATTTCCCACCGGCAGCGACATCGTAAAATACTGCGACAACGTAATGAAGTCGGAACAGCTCAAAAACGACGAGTTGTTCCGCATATATTATTATGACTGCTGGCCATACCACGGCCAGGTTACAAACCCGGTTGACGGCCAGTTAATGGATTGCTCAAGCACCGCGGCGGCGCTTAACGGCGAACAGTTTCTAAAGGAGTTATCGTTAAAGCCGAAGGTGGCGTTCCGCAAAGGCGAGCTTTCCTACGAAGGATGGCGAATAGAAAGCCAGAAGATACGGAAGGTGCTTGACAAGATAAACAGAGGTGGCAGGATAGAACCCGACGATTTTAAAATAGATCTAAAACAAAAACGGGTGGATATAAAAATAGGGCTTGATATAGCATGGCTGTCCTCAAAACGAATCGTGGACAAAATAGTGCTTGTAACCAGCGACACGGACTTCATACCGGCCATAAAGTTTGCCAGGCGCGAGGGGCTGATCGTTTTCCTTTGCCCCATGCGCCAGACCGTAAACCAGGACCTTGTAATTCATTCCGACGACGTCATTAACGTTTAATAAACAGTTAACAGTTATCGGTAACCAGCAACCGTGTCTCTTTAGCAGTTTGAGGTCATTGCGAGCGAGAGCGAAGCAATCTCGACGTTGCTTCTGATGAAAAGCGAGATTGCCGCGCCCTTCGGGCTCGCAATGACAACGACAACCTCGGGAACGCTAAAGAGACACAAGTAACCAGTGGATGTTTAAGGCTTTTATTTATATAGGCTATTTGGTGGTTGTGGCTTCGAGGCCGAGGAGGGTGCCGAGCGGCACTATCGCGTATCCCCTGGATTGCGCTTCCTCGATAATTTTCGGCAGCGCATCGAGCGTACGCGCGCGGTTTCTGCCGCCGTCGTGCATAAGGAAAATTGCGCCGCTGCGAATGTTAGTGCCGTACGCGGCGGCTATATCTTCGGGCGACAGAGGCTTCCAGTCGCAGCCGAACGTCCAGTTTACAAGAATGTGGCCGGTATCCCGCGCGGTTTTCTTTACCCATGGCCGCACGTAACCATGAGGCATACGCACCAGCAGCGGCCGTCTGCCCGTGGCGCGTTCGATAAGGCTGTCCGTCTTTTGAAACTCCTGCAATAACAATTGTTCCCTGTCATCCTTTTCATAGTGATAAAAATCGGGGTGGCTGTAACTATGCCCGCCTATCTCGTGGCCTTCGTCCGCCACAAGTTTTGCAAGCGCCGGGCGCATCTGAACCTGCGAACCCTCCATGAAAAATGTGGCCTTTATGCCGTAGCTTTTGAGCACGCCGAGTATCTTTTCCGTGTACGGGCCTGGGCCGTCGTCAAAGGTAATGGAGATCATCTTTGTGTTTTTCGGGCCATTGCAATAAAACACTTCCGGCTCTTCCGCAAAGACAAGCCCGCACCAAAAAACAGTAAGAACCAATAATTGCACTGTCTTCATAATTGCCGTTCCTCAAGCGACCTGTAACCCAGCCGCAGCGGCACAACGGTAACAAGCAGATTTATTAACACAAGCCCGCCGGCAACCCACCAACCATACCCGCTTGCAAACCCCTGCGCCCCGAATTTATGCCGGTAAAAGTCCTGCACCGGCGCCGCCCACAAACCAAGTGAAAGCCCGATGTAGGCCAAAGCGGTAATGATAAAAAAAAGCCCGCCGCCGGAGGACTCTATCCTGGCGACATTGGCCGTGCTAAAAACCGGGAACATGGCGCCGAAACCTGCGGCAAGGCAGCCGAGTCCCACGGCCATAACACCGACGGCGGCAAGCGACAGAATAACCATGTACATATCGGCTTTCAATAACATGCAGGATGAAACAGCCATCAGAATGCCGAAGCCTGCCAGCGGCACAAGCCCGAAAAAAAGTTTCCCACCCAGCACCGCCGCCATGGAAACCGGGCTTGCGCGAAGCAGCGAAATACCCATGCCCTCAAGGCTTACCGACGGAAAAATGAAACGCAGGGCGACCGCGGCCATGATAAAACCGATAAGCCCGATGTTAAGGAAGGCCACAAGATTCTGGAGATAAAGTGTATCAAGCGGCAGTTTGTAGATACTGAATATGTAAACTACGACGAGCGAAGCAAGCAGAAGAAGCTGCGACCATTGAGCGGCATCGCGCAAAAATGTGATACCATCTTTCTCAATAATGGCGCGAAGCGGGCTGCGGGCATTAAAAGAAAAGCGAGCCGGCGAGGAAACGCGGTTATAAACGCGGCCTTCCGACCAGCCATGATAATAATACCGTTTCGCCAGCAATACCACGATAATAAAAATTACAAGCCCCGCGCCATAAAGAAGCGCGGCATAAAAAAACGTATCTCCGGCCGCATTAGTGAGAAAGGAAAACAAGGCCGCGGCAACCCACCATGAAGGCAGGTATACGGCCGTAGGCGCATTCAGGTAAGCCAGGTACTGCGCAACCACTTCAAGCCCGTCGAGCCTTACCAGGCGTTCCGGCTCAAGCAGGCGGAACAGCACGTATAGAGCCGTAACAAGCAATATGCCGCACAAAAGCAGAATATCGCGCGTGCGCCTCGAGGGCAGAAAGCGCATCAGCACGGCGCTGCCCATAATTCCAAGCGAAGACGCGATGAACAAAAACGGCGTAATGATGATAATTGAAAACGGGTAAAACGACAGCGGCGCCTGCTTAACCTGTCCCAGGGCAAGCAGGAGAGGGGATAGAAGCAATATAACCATCCACGAGGAATAGAGGCAGGTGGCCAACGCCTTTAAGATGAAAATTTTTTCTATCGGAATCGGCTTTTCAATAAGCCAGGGCAGGTCTTCGCTCGAAAAAATAGTGGTAAACGACGTGATAAGCCCGGACATTACAACCATTGAAAACGAGGTTAGAAACACAAGCCCAAGAAGTTTATTGACCAGAAGCGGGCCGATAACCGCTACGCCGTTAATGTAGGAAACCAGCCGCCAGCAGCCGGCATAGATCCCTGCAAGAAAGAACAGCGCAACAAGAGTAAGAAACGCAATCTTAAACTGGCCGGCAACGTCAAGCCTGTCAACGCGGTTACGGAACATCGCAAAATGCGCAAGAACCATTCGAATCATAAGTATTTCAATAATTCGGCATATTCCGTACCGCCGGTAAGCTGGAGGAACATGTCTTCAAGATTTGCTGCCGTGTGCATTCTTTTCTTTAAGTCCGCGACGCTTTCCATTGCTATCAGCTTGCCGCGTTCAAGAATACCCACGCGGTGCGCAAGTTTTTCAGCTATTTCAATTACATGCGTACACATGAACACCGTTACGCCGCGGCCTGCAAGCGCCACAATGATGTCTTTTACAAGCCGCGCACTTTTGGGGTCAAGGCCTACCAGCGGCTCGTCTAAGAAAAGTACTTTCGGCTTGTGCAAAAGCACGCTTGCAAGCGCAAGCTTCTGCTTCATGCCGTGGGAGTATGATTCCACCATATCGCCCGCCCTGTCGGTAAGCGCAAACATTTCCAGCAACTCCGGTATTTTAAGCCGTTGTTCGGCGGCCGTCACACCGTAGAGGTCGCCGGCCAATCGCAAAAACTCAAAACCCGTAAGATAAGGATAGGCAAACGGCTGGTCGGAAAGCAGCCCGATGGCCTTTTTGGCTTCAACCGGGTGAAGGGAAACGTCGAACCCCAGCACGCTGGCCGAGCCGGAAGTAGGCTTCAACAACCCGGCAAACAGTTTTACAGTAGTAGTTTTCCCTGCGCCGTTAGGCCCGAGAAAAGCAAAAATTTCGCCCGCATTTATCTCAAGCGTCAACCCCTCAAGCGCCAACAACGCGCCAAACCTTTTAGTAAGATTGTCCGCCCTAACTGTAAATTTATTCATTATTATTATGCTTATGTCACTCAAGATCTACATAATCAAACGTTGAAACGATTTATCTGCTATTGTGCCGTGAAGGTGTGGCTTTAGCAGTTTGAGGTCATTGCGAGCGAGAGCGAAGCAATCTCGATGTTGCTTTTGATGAAAAGCGAGATTGCCGCGCCCTTTGGGCTCGCAATGACGGCGACAACCTCAAAACGCTAAAGAGACACGAAACTCGAACCTTAAAGTCTTTCGGTTTCAATATGCGAGCCGAAACGCAGGAAAATGTGGGCGCGGCGTAGCGGTAGCTACGTAAGCCCACATTTTCCGAAGTTGCAGGCCGCAGATTGAAACCGCTAAATGACTAAACAACTGTTTAAGCAACATCTGTTTATTACTCAAACGTTCCCTGCCAGTAGCGTACGAAAGTTGGGGCTATAAGCATCAGCAGGCAGTAGCCGATCATCACTTCGTATGGCATATCGAACACCGGTATCCGCGCGGGACTCCAGTGGAGTATCTCGTAGTGATACTCCCACACGCCCGTGGCAAGCCCGAATTTTTCAAACGGGAGGCCGATAAGCACCGCCGACAAAATGTCCGTAAGAAATATGCGCTTGTCATGAGGCTCTATGGTATTTTTATTGAATAAAAAATAATAGAGTTTTTCCGAGACGAAAACCGCACAGGCGAACATTACGCCCCAGCCCAGCGGCACGCCGGGAGGAATGTCTCCGTATATGTTGAACTTAAAATGATACGTCCAGAGGGCGTCGGTGGAATATTCCCAGAAACAACCTATTATGACGCCTGCCGCCATGTCTCCCAGCACGTTGCGTCGCGCCAGCTTGCGGAAAAGAAACCAGCACAGCGGAACCTGGACGTACGACCATATCTCCATTATTACGAGGATCACTGCGTGGCCTTTCTCCGGCGGGGTTTTTTGCGCAGGCGGCGGTAAATGAGGAGCATGGTTGCCACTACGAACAACTGGGGTAGCCAGTAATATATAAGCGGTTCCTCAACAGGCACATCCCATATTTTCAGGCCGAGTATGCGGTTTTCATTATAGACCCAGTGGCCGCGCCCTACGGAGATATGTTCAACTATCATCAGCATTATCTCGGAAACAACCACCATGGCCGCGGCGGCGCGCCAGTTAATCTCCTTGCGCACGGCATGCAGCACGTATACGCAGACTAAAATGAACGGTAGCGCCAGCAAAAACCATGCCGGCCATCTTGCGCCGCGGGCATACTGGATAATGCCGCGAACGTCCCGGCGCATAAGAGGCCTCAATGCCCACAAATATTTATTTGACATGTTTAAAACCCCTGAAATAACGGCGGTCAATGTAACTAAAAGCCAGGTACAACAACGTGAAAAACACCGGCGCACCGAACCAGAATGCGAACTCCTCTATCGGCGCGCCAAAAATTGAGATGCCCAGAAGCGGGTCAAATTCCTCGGAAAAGTTCCATATGTCCGCCCAAAGGTAAAGATACTCGGCGGCAAACGTTACGGGACACCATATGGCGAGATTTATCCAGAATGCTTTTTTCTTCAAAGCGGTGAGTTTATTGCGAAGGAAAAAATAGAGAAATACTGAAGGTATCCAGAAAATAAACAGTACTGTCAAAAAATAACGCGGCATCGTCTCCCCTGGCGGTTATCATTCGGATTTGGCAATAAGTGAATAAAACCGCTATTCAATTATAAGGTATCGGCGGATGATTATCAAGTTATTTTTGCGGGTAGACTATTACTTTCATTGACTGGCGGGCGTCGGCGACAAGCTGGAAGCCGCGCACGGTTTCAGAAAGGGGCAGCCTGTGGGTTACAAGGCATTCGGCCTGCACACTTTTGGAACGTAAAAGTTCCAGGGCGATCATAGCATCATGCGGGCTGTTGGCGTATGACGTGATAAGCGTCATCTCGTTGCGCCAGAAATCGTTGACGGGAACGGAAAGATTGACGCCGGGGTTAGTGGGCGCGAAGCAGAGAATCACGCCGCCGGCGTCAACGGACTCAAGCGCCTGATTAAACGCGGATGTGGCGCCGGTGCATACAATGGCGCACTGCACCGGCCTTCCGCCATTGGCCCTGCGAATGAGGCCGGGAACATCGTCTTTTGCATTTATAACGGCATCCGCGCCCAGCTTGCGCGCAAACTCCAGGCGGTATTCATCAATATCGGTTACAATTACCCTGCTCGCGCCGCACGCCTTTGCAAGCAGAAGATGCAGAAGCCCGGAAATACCGCCGCCCAGCACTACAACACTCATGCCGGGCTTTACACGCGCAAGCCTCTGGCCGCGCACAACGCAGGCAAGCGGCTCGACGAACACGCCTTCATCGAAAGAGACTTCATCCGGAAGCGGAAATACCCCGCGGTCAACGTTAATCGGAGGGATGCGTATGTACTCGGAAAATCCGCCGGGATCATAATTCGTTGTATGCAGCGTGTGGCAGGCGGTATGATGGCCGCCGAGGCAATACTCGCACGTATTGCAAGGCACGTGGTGGGACACGAATACGCGCTCGCCCTTTTTATACCTGGTTACGCCTTCGCCAACTTCTTCTATTACACCGGCGATCTCGTGGCCGAGAACAAGCGGCGCTTTTTTTATGCG
>MGVF01000038.1:0-42591 GCA_001800355.1 Elusimicrobia bacterium RIFOXYA2_FULL_50_26 | reverse complement strand
CGCTGCCGCATATTCCGCTTGCCATAACCTTAACAAGAATCTCACCCCGCCCTGCCACAGGCCTGGGGCGCTCCTCGACGCGCACATCGCTATTCTTGTAATATACCGCCACGCGCATATTCATTATTTTTTTGCCTCGTTGAATATCTCAAAGGCTTCTTTGGATGATTTCTTTTCGTGTACGATAGCCCACAAGGCTTTGGCCACGGCAACGGGGTGCGGATTCTGCCATATATTTCTGCCAAGATTTATGCCGATGGCGCCATTTTGCATACCATCGTAGACAAAATCGAATACCTCTTTTTCCGTGTCGCATTTAGGGCCGCCGGCCATAACCACCGGCACGGGGCAGCCGCGCACAACCTTATCAAAATCCTTCTGGCACCAATAGGTCTTAACTACACGCGCCCCCAGCTCCGCCGCGATGCGGCAGGCAAGCGCAAGGTAGCGCGGCTCCATTTTGCCGATCTCTTTTCCGACGGCCGTAACGGCCATGACTGGAATCCCGTAGCGCTCGCACTCGTTGACAAGGCCGGAGAGGTTCATAAGCGTCTCATGCTCGTAGTCGCTGCCTACGAAAATGGAAACGCCGACGGCCGCCGCGTTGAGGCGCAGAATCTCCTCGATAGAGGTTGAGATGCCCTCGTGCGCCAGATCTTTTCCAACCATGCTCGTGCCGCCGGAAACCCTTAAGATAACAGGTTTATCAACGGATGCGTCTATGCAGGAACGAACAACGCCGCGCGTGGCGAACAATGCATCGCAGTATTTAAGCAGGGGAACGATGGTTTTGCCGGGTTCTTCGAGGCAATTGGTCGGCCCCTGGAAATAACCATGGTCAATCGGCATAAAAAAACAATGGCCGTCTTTTGCTATCAATTTAGACAAACGGTTCTTCATTCCCCAATCCATGTCAGCCTCCGTAAGTTTATTTGTGTCTCTTTAGCATTTTGAGGTCATTGCGAGCGAAAGCGAAGCAATCTCGAAGTTGCTTCTGATGAAAAGCGAGATTGCCGCGCCCTTTGGGCTCGCAATGACGACGACAACTTCAAAATGCTAAAGAAACAGGTTTATTTTTTTCTTTTTTCTTCGGCCCACGATTTTCTAATATAAACAGGCGTTACAGACGAGAAATTTGCGCCGGCTCGGCTGCCTGCAAGCAGCGCAAGCACGCCGGCTCGCGGAAAATGCGCAAGCGGCGCGGGCGCGACAAGCTTTCCCGAAAGCTCTTTTTTGAGCAAATCATGATACGCGATGGCGGCGGTCCCGGCCACGAGGACGGGGCGCGCGCTTTTTTTAAGCCTTGCGCACAACTGTTCAACGCTTATAATGCCGATTTTCCCGCTTTTGGACATGACAAACACTTCATTGCGCAATGCGTCTATGGCAGGATATACCAGAGCGCCGGCGCACGCGGCCCCGGCCGCCAATATTTCCAGGGTCGAAACACCTGCCAAAGGAAGCCCGAGAGCCTGGGACATTGTGCGCGCACATACCATGCCCACGCGTATTCCCGTAAAACTTCCAGGCCCCGTGGAAACTGCAATTTTTTCTATATCGCCGGGCTGCCATTGCGCCTGCCCCAGCAGCCATTCAACATGGGGAAGCAGTTTTTCAGAATGTGCCAACCCGCCATGCCAAAACGTTTCGGCGATAACGGCGCCTCTTTCCGCCAGCGCCACGCTAAAACACGTCCCCGAAGTTTCAATCGCCAATATTTTCATTTTATTTCAATGACACGCTCGTTGTCGCTTTTCCATTTCATGCGTATTTCCCAGGATGGGCGGCGGCCGGCGCGGCGCAAAAGGCACGGCCACTCGATAAGCATAATGCCCGCCGCATAGCGGTAATCGTCAAGCCCGAGCATGGATATATCGTCCCCGTGCAGGCGGTACAAATCAACATGGAACAATGGCACGCTTTCTTTTGCGCGGTACTCGTTAATAAGGATGAAACTTGAACTGCGCACGGCGCCCCTGACGCCCATGCCGCGGGCTATTCCCTGCACAAGCGTAGTCTTGCCGCTGCCGACTTCACCTTCTATAAATACGGTATCGCCCGCTTTCAGCCGCCCGGCAAATGCTTTGCCAAGGGCGCGGGTCTGCGCCGCGGAACGGGAGACAACAATACCCCGGTTAACCGCGCCCGAAGTGTTCGAACCCTTTTGTGGCGATATTTTGTTTTTTGCCATTGAGGAAGTACTCTATCTTTTTTTCGCCGGCGATAACGCCTACGGCGGTAAGGGAAGGTATGCGTTTTTTTAAAAGGCCGAACTTGCCGGCGCGCACGGTGCAAACCAGCTCGTAATCCTCGCCGCCGGCAAGCGCCATGCGGTACGGGGCGATTTTTCCATCGGCTGCAACCCGCCGCCATGCGCGCGAGAGAGGTATTTTATCAAGGTCAATGCGCGCGCCGGCGCCGCTTGCCTGTGCGATAAAGCCGACGGACGCCGCAAGACCGTCTGAAGAATCTATCAGAGCCGTTGCCGCCCCCGAACGCGCCAGCGCCGCCGCTTCGGCAAACCGCGGCTCCGGTAAAAGATGTTTGCGGATAAGATAGCGTCCGTCCGGGGAATCGCCCTTGCCGCCTTTTTGCAGAAGATGCAAACCGGCGCCGGAATCGCCGAATGTGCCGGTTACCGCCACCAGGTCGCCGGGACGCGCGCCGGAACGCGTCAAAATATATTTTTTTTTCGCCGCGCCAAGCATGGTAACGGAGATGATTATCCCGCGTAACGACGATACCGTATCGCCGCCGGCAAGCGAAAAACAGTAACGCTTGCAGCAACGGTTCATGCCACGGTACAACCTTTTTACAAAATCCACGTCCGTACCGGCGGGAAGCGCAAGCCCTACCAGGGCGTATAACGGCGCACACCCGCCCATTGCCGCAAGGTCGCTTGCGTTCACCGCCATTGATTTATATCCTATCTCTTCAGGGCTTGCCCAATCGCGGCGGAAATGTATATCCTCAACCAGCAAATCCTTTGTCCCGACAATCGCAAAACCTGGCGACACTTCCGCGGCAAAAGCGTCGTCCCCCGGGCCGACGACGAGGCGCGCGCGCCTTTCAACGCACCGCCCGCCGACACCGGCGGCCGGTGTAATCGCCTTAAGTATCCGCTCGACTAAATTAAATTCGCCTATATCCCGGACTTCCAAGCGTTAATCTTCCTTTTTTTCTTCCGGTTTTGATGAGCTGTCATCCTTTGGTTCCATCGAATCCATCACGCTGGTCGCGCCGGCCACCACGGCTATCAAGCCGCCGATCATAATCATAATCGGCACAAACCCCTTGAATACCGCGATAAAATCCGGCCACCAGGCCAATAATCCGAGAAGCCCCAGAACCATAAACACAAGGCCGACAATAATAGCAAGCATTATTCCTCCTATTTACCGAGTAAATACGATACGGCGATCTCTTCCAAAACGGCGGCGCCTTTTGCGAGGGCGCGTTCATCCACGTCGAACAGTTCACTATGCCATGGATGAGGCACGCTAAGGCGCGCGCCCATGAATATGAAGCACCCCGGCACGTACCGGAGGTACTCCGAGAAATCCTCGCCGCCCATTGACGGCTTTTCAATTTCCACTATATTTTTTTTGCCCAGCGCTGCGCTGCCGGCGCGCCGGCACAGTGAAAGAACTTTTGCCGAGTTCTCAAGCGGGCGCCCCAGCGACTCATACTCGAAGCTGTAACCTGCGCCGTAAGCCTTTACAATCATCGCCACGTGCCGGCGCATTATGCGCTCGATGTCGCGGCGCATTTTATTATTAAGCGCGCGCACCGTTCCGGTTATTGTAACACTGCCGGCCAGAACATTGAACGCTTCCCCGCCCTGTATGGTCCCGACGGTAACTACCGCCGGATCAACCGGGTCAATCTGCCTGGCAACCACGGACTGCAACGATTGTATAACCTGCGCCGCGATCACTATGGAATCTTTCCCCAGGTGCGGATAAGCGCCGTGGCTGCGCGCGCCGGCAATCTTTATGGTAAAACGGTCAACCGCCGCCATCATCGCGCCGGCTTTTACGCCGAGGGTTCCGGTTTTAAGCCACGGATTTACGTGGATGCCCACTATACAGTCCGGCACGGGATTCTTTAACACGCCCGCGCGAATCATGCCCAGCGCCCCGCCGGCCGCTTCCTCGTTCGGCTGGAAAATACATTTCACCGTGCCTGCAAACTCATTTCTCCGGCGCGCCAGCAAGAGCGCCGCGCCGGCAACCATGGCAGTATTGGCGTCATGGCCACAGGCATGCATTACGCCCGCCGTGCGCGAGCTGTAAGGCTTGTTTGTTTTTTCAGCTATCGGCAATGCGTCAATATCGGCGCGTAATGCCATAACACGGGATGAACCGGCACCTTCTTTTGTGCCTGAGATAAGCGCCACCACTCCGGTTTTTGACGGACGACGCGTAACGATCCCTGCCTGCGAGAGAAACTTTTCAATCACGGACGTGGTACGAAACTCCTTGTTGCCAAGCTCCGGATGCCGGTGAATATCGCGCCGCAATTCAATAAGTTTAAGTTCCATTTTTTTATCCATAAATTAACGCACCGTTACCCCGCCAGGCGCCGTGGGAGCCACCGTGTCAGTCTCGTCAAATGCGCCAATATGCGGCGGACTTCCGCGCAGTACGCCGTAGAAATCCCTGTTAACCCCGACCCGGTAGACGCCTGCAATTGATTCTTCGGCTATTTCAGAAGACAAATCTACGCCCGCATTCCTGCACGGGCTTGTTTCCTGCAACCTGTAACCGGCGGCATTCTCCGGAGCCGCGACTACAAAACGGGGATCATTATTAGTCAGCGTGGACGTTTCATTCCACGGGTTGCCGCCATGGATACCGTCGTGAATCAAGTTGCCGTACCAGAGATTGTTGCTGCCAACAAGCCTGACTGCCGTATCCGCAGGGCAGCCGTAAAAGTTATAAAGCGTTACGGAATGATCCGAAGAACCCGAGAGATTGGCTACGACGATATTATTTTTAAACGCAAGCGCCGGATCGCACTGGTCCCACATAAACTCGCACGTCTCGTCGCGGGAATCGAACGTATTATTGTAAAATTTCAGGTTGGCAAGCATTTGATCGGTTACTCCCGCGCCGACGGACATCGTATTTTCGTTCGTGGCGCTGTCTTGCGGCCCGATGATATTGTTATAAAAATAAACGTTTCTTAGAAAATTCGGCGAACCGTCGCCGTTACCGATGGCCATGGGCTGCCTCGTCATGTGGTGCGCGTAATTATTGAAAATATACACGTGGTCTATGGTATCGGCCGCGGTATGCCCGTAAATATCGAATGCCCTGCTGCCGCCGTGTTCAGCGTCAATCATGGTGTTCGGCAACGGGCCGAATTCGTTGTAGCCATAGTAAACGTAATCGGTAATGCCGTAACCGTTAAGATAAATCGGATAATGACGGTAATGGCTGGGAGCCGACCCGGGACCCAAATCATGCACCCAGTTGCCAAGCCAGTACAAATGGCCGGACGTTTTGCCGCCCGTGCCGGTGTTGCCGCCGCCGGCGCACATGTTCCAGCCCTGCGCCTGCCATTCGCCGTAACTGGAAACGTCCATGCCGGCGAACCTGACGTTATTCGCGCTTGAATCCATGCTCATGGTCCAACCGAAATCATAAAAATACCATTTCAATTTTGAGAAATTCCAATAGCTTATATCCGACCACTGCATTTCCACGTTCTTGGAAAAATTATCTGCCGCATCCGGAGTACCTGTGTTCGGGGCATACCATTCGGCAACTTCTCCCGGGTATGATACCACGCTTACGGAACGCCCTTCGATCCCGTTTTCGAACCTGTTGCCGCGCATCTGCATATGCGCCCTTGCGTATAATCCGTCGTTGTCGACAGTCTCATAAACGCTTGTTCCTCTGAAATAAGCAATATCGCCGGCCGCGGCATTTGCACGAAACCAGCCGGGGGTCTTCTTAGGCCCGTTGCCCGCCCCGGCAACAGCGGAATACAATCCATCGTACGATGAATCATTGCCATTGGTATTATCGAAAAAATATATCTTGCTTGAAGCCAGCGCCCTTGTATGGAACTTTAACTGATTGGAAGGCACACCATTAACCGTAACCGTGATAGAGGTATTGGGGTATGCGCCGCCCGTTATCATCGACGAATTAAGAAAGAAAGTTATCCTTTGCATCCCGAGCCTGACATCCGGGTTCGCGGTCGCCCCCCATTCAGCGTAATCGCTGCCGTTCATTAGAGCTACGCCGCCCACCGTTACATACGAGGATCCTCTGGCCGAGCCAAAATTTCTTCCCCATATTGAAACGGCCGCGCCTTTTGTGGCGCTTGCCTCCCAGCCGCTGACAGGAGCGTCGGGCATGTCTGAGAACAGAACAAGCGGCGCATCGGCCGCCAGGGAAGATAGAGCCGGCGAGATAACACAAATAGGAAGCATTAAAAAAAATTTATTCATGCTATTTGGCCGCATGGGATGAAACCTCTTTTAGCACATACGGAAGATTTTCTGCAATATCGCCCGCAAGAAGCCCTCTTTGCCCCCTGCAATTTGCCGCCTTATCTCCGGCCAGACCGTGGACGTAAACCCCCGCAGCGGCGGCATTAAACAGGCACGGCTCCTTGACCTGCGCGATCAAACCGCCTATTACGCCTGCAAGAACGTCGCCCGCGCCGCCGGTGGCCATGCCGGGATTCCCGGTAGAGTTAATCAATATTCTGCCGCCATCGGCAACAACCGTGCGATACCCTTTTAAAACACACACTATACCGTTTTCGACGGCAAACCTGCGCGCCACGGCAGGGCGGTCGCTTTGAATCACATCAACGGAGATACCGGTAAGCCGGCTCATCTCGCCGGGATGCGGCGTAACAATTACCTGGGCGGCAGTTCCTTTAAGCGCCGGGATGGCGAACCCATGGTTTTCGCGCAGGCGGCTGAACGCATTTATCGCATCGGCATCCAGAACCACGGGCAGAGTAATATTCTGCAATATGTCTTTGATCAAACCGGTCATCTCGCGGTACAACCCTATACCGGGTCCCACGACAACCGCGGTTATTTGTTTTTCGTCTATACACCTGAAAATATCGGCAAGCGCCGCGGGGCTTATCATCCCGCTCTTCGTTTCGGCAAGCCCGAGTATCATCGCCTCGGGATGCAGCTGCGCGGCAACCACTGCCTGCACGCTTTGAGGCACTGCAACTGTTACAAGCCCCGCCCCTGAACGCAACGCGCCTGCGGCGCATAACACCGCGGCCCCGGTCATTCCTTTTGAACCGGCAATAATGAGCACGCGCCCGTAGTCGCCTTTATTGGAATCTTTCCTGCGCGGCAGTATCAATGAATGGACATGCGCACCAGTCAGTCGTGTGGTTTTCATAATATCAGCGCAACGGCTACCGCGTAGTTTTCGGTATGCGATAGCGACACGTCAATGCCTTTCCGGCGCCGGCCCCGGATTAATATCTGCGGCTTGCCTCCCGGCATGTTTACGACTCCTATGTCCTTCAGGGCCGTGCCGTTTTTACCGAGAGCTTTCCAGACGGCTTCCTTGGCGGCAAACCGTACCGCAAAATGCTGTGCGCAATTTTTTCTGGCGCGGCAATAGGCGATTTCTTCCGGCGTATAAACCTTCGCGAGAAACCGCCTGTTTTTCGCAAGCTTTTTCAAACGTCCCACTTCGACAATGTCAACGCCAATTTTCATATTAAAACCCTGCCCCGCACATTACCCGCAATTTTCTCTCCCCGCAGGGCTTGTCATTATACATAAGTCTGAGATTATCGTCGGTGACTCGTTTCCTCTCCCCTTCGGGGAGAGGATCAAGGTGAGGGGGAACCAAATGTTCTGTTTCCGACGACTTCCCCCTCATCCTGGCCTTCTCCCCGGCGGGGAGAAGGAACTTATGTATAATCGCAAGCCGCGGGGGAGAGGAAAACATGTTTTAAATTTTACTCGACCGTAACCGATTTTGCCAGGTTGCGCGGCTGGTCAACGTCGCAACCGCGCTGCACGGCCATGTGATAAGAAAATAATTGCAACGGGACAACGTTTATTATCGGCGAGAAAAGCTCGTCCACGTGCGGCACGAACACGTGATGGCTCGTTTTGCTTTTTATCGCTTCATCGCCTTCCGTCGCAACCGCGATAATAGTGCCTCCGCGCGCCTGTGCTTCTTCTATATTGCCCAGGATCTTTTCGTAAACCTTGCCGGCCGTCGCAACCACCATGACCGGCATGTCTTCGTCTATCAACGCGATAGGCCCGTGTTTCATCTCGCCCGCGGGATACCCCTCGGCGTGTATGTAAGATATTTCTTTCAGCTTAAGAGCGCCTTCCAGCGCAACGGGATAATTTATATTGCGCCCGAGATAAAGAAAGTCCCTGGCCTGTGAAAACTCTTTTGCCAGGGAACGCATCGTATCACTGGACTTTAGCGCTTCGCTCACCTTGCCGGGAACTTCCCAGAGTTCGCGGATAAGCCGCAGCAGCGTATCCCCGGTAAGAGTGCCGCGCTTGCCAGCCCAGTCGAAAGCAAGAAGATATAGCGCGGTTAACTGTCCGGTGAAAGCCTTGGTCGAGGCAACGCCTATTTCCGGGCCGCAGCGCGTATACAAGGTTGCATCCGCCTCGCGGCTCACCGTGGAACCGATTGCATTGCAGACCGCGATTACAGGGCATTTGCCTTGTTTTGACAGGCGCAGCGCCGCCAGCGTATCCGCCGTTTCGCCGGACTGGGAGATTACGATAGCGACGGCGTTCTTGTCGAGCACAGGCGAACGGTAACGAAATTCCGAAGCTATGTCCACCTCCACCGGTATCCGCGCAAGATTTTCGAACAAAAATTTACCGACCAGACCGGCATGATAAGACGTGCCGCAGGCAACTATATATATTTTTGAAAGCTGGCGCACGGCTTCCGCGGGCAGGGTGGCGCCGTCAAGATTTATCGCGCCGTCTTCCGGCGAGAGCCGGCCGCGGAACGTATCCTGTATGGCCTGGGGCTGCTCGAATATTTCCTTTAACATGAAATGCTTGTAGCCGCCTTTTTCGGCCTGAACCGCATCCCATGCTATGGAATGTTCCTTGCGCACCACGGTTTCACCGCCGCTGTTATATATGACCACCTTATCGGCGCTGATGGCCGCAAGGTCGCCCTCCTCCAGGAACACCATGCGCCGCGTGTAAGGAAGAAGGGCGGGTATGTCGGACGCAAGGAAATTCTCGCCTTCGCCAAGCCCGATTATAAGCGGCGCGTCCCTGCGCGCCACGATTATACGCCCCGGCTCGTCGGCGGCTATTACACCGAGGGCATATGCGCCTCGCACCTGAGCAAGCGCGCCTTGCACAGCCTGCAGGAGATCTCCATTGAAACGCGCCTCCACGAGATGCGCAATAACCTCGGTGTCGGTCTCCGACTTAAATACGTGGCCGGACTGCTGTAATTGTTTTTTAAGCTCCAGGTAATTTTCTATAATCCCGTTATGAACTACCACTATCTTTCCCGTGCAGTCCGTATGTGGATGGGCGTTTTCTTCGCATGGCCTGCCGTGAGTCGCCCACCGCGTATGGCCAATCCCGACGGTGCCGCGCACCGCGTTACTCTCAAGCGCCTTGACAAGAGCGCTCAATTTCCCGACACTGCGACGAAGCTCAATAGCGCGATCCTGCAATACCGCGATGCCGGCGGAATCATAGCCGCGATACTCAAGCCTGCGCAACCCGTCAATAATAATGTCTCCGGCCGGTTTAGAGCCGATATAACCTACAATTCCACACATAAATTTCCCCCTTCCTTATGATTCATTGACTTTCCGTTCATATCTGTCCTCCCCCTCACCTCAATCCTCTCCCCGTCGGGGAGAGGAAGGAATAACTTTAGACCTCAATCCTCTCGCCGTGGGGAGAGGAAGGAATAACTTTAGACCTCAATCCTCTCGCCGTGGGGAGAGGAAAGAATAATCTTGGCCCTCTACCCTATGGGGAGAGGGTGGGGTGAGGGGGTAATAAAACTTTCATCTCGCGCACCGCCTCTTCCAGGCCTGTAAACATTGCGCGCGCAATTATTGAAAAACCGATATTTAATTCATTCATCCCGCCGATGGCGGCCACCGGGTACACGTTGCTATAATCAAGGCCGTGGCCTGCGTTGACGGTAAGTCCCAGATCCAGCGCCATCGCCGCCGATTCCCTGATACGTTCAAGCTCAATGAAACCACTCTTTACAGGCCGCCTCATGCGGCGGTCGAACTCATGCGCGTACGCGCCTGTATGAAGCTCAACGCAATCGGCATTAATTTCGGCCGCGGCGCGCACCTGGCCCGCAACGGGGTCTATGAAAAGACTGACACAAATGCCCGCTTTCTTGAGCGTAGCCACTACTTTTGCCAACTGCGCTTTCCGGCCGTGAACGTCAAGCCCGCCCTCGGTGGTAAGCTCGCGCCGCTTCTCCGGCACAAGGCACACGTCGTCCGGTTTTAAGCGCACCGCTATTTTTATTATTTCATCGGCCGCGGCCATCTCAAGATTCAATTTAGTTTTTACCGTTTTGCGAAGCAACTCGACGTCCCTGTCCTGGATATGGCGCCGGTCCTCGCGCAGGTGTACGGTAATCCCGTCTGCGCCCGCAAGCTCGCAAATCGCCGCCGCGGTTACGGGGTCCGGCTCCCGGCCGCCGCGCGCCTGGCGCACCGTGGCCACATGATCAATGTTTATACCAAGTTTAACCATATATATGTTCTCGCGTGTCGGGTTACCCCCTCACCTCAATCCTCTCCCCGTCGGGGAGAGGAAGGAATAATCTTAACCCTCTACCCTATATAAATTCTCACAAATGGCCGATTTCTTTTTGGGCGGTTTCCGAAATTACGTGCGCCATTTTTGTAATCACTTTTTCGTCGCGGCCTTCGATCATTACCCGCAAAAGGTTTTCGGTGCCGGAGTAGCGCACAAGCACCCTGCCGTCGCCCTCAAGCGTGCCTTGAGCCTCGCTTATGGAACGGCCTGTTTCCGGCAGGGATTCCAGAGGTATCTTTTTGCCTACCCGCGCGTTTATAAGCACCTGCGGGTATTTTTCCATCACGGAAGCAAGCTCCGAGAGGGGCTTGCCGGATTCTTTCATTATGGAAATCATTTGCAGCGCGCTTAATATGCCGTCGCCCGTGGAATGGTACTCTTTAAAGATCACGTGGCCGGACTGCTCGCCCCCCAGCACGGAACCGGATGAAACCATTGCCTCGTAAACATAGCGGTCGCCGACCGGCGTGGTATGAACGGAAACACCGTAACGCTCCATGGAACGCATAAGCCCCAGGTTTGCCATGACCGTCGTTACCAGCGTGTTGTTTACAAGCCGCTGCCTGCCGCGCAAATGCAGCGCCGCGATAGCAAGAAAATAATCGCCGTCGCGCACAACGCCTTTTTCGTCCACGAACATAACCCTGTCGCCGTCGCCGTCGAATGCAATGCCGCAATGCGCGCGCGCGGCCAGGGTTGCTTTCGATAACGCGCCGGGATGCAGCGAGCCGCTATCGCGGTTGATATTTTTGCCGTCCGGGCTGGCATTGATAAGCGTAACGTGCGCGCCCAGCGAACGGAAAACTTCCGGCGCAAGCACGCAAGTCGCGCCGTTAGCGCAATCAAGCACAAGGCGAATGCCATCCATGGTGCCGCCGGTAAATGAACGGGCAAGAAAATCGGAATACCCGTCCGTAAGCAAGCCCGGTTTATCAGCCCCCGCCGCTTCTGCCAAAGGCTGATCTTTACCGGCCTTCATCAGGGCAATTAGCGCCTCTATGCGGCTTTCCACGGCATCGGACAGCTTTGTGCCGTCATGGCCGAAAAATTTTATGCCGTTATCCTGGTATGGATTATGAGACGCGGATATTACTACGCCCGCAAGCACGGGCTGCTGTTTGACAAGGTGAGAGATCCCCGGCGTGGGTATAACGCCGACATCCCAAACGGCGATTCCGCGCGAAGAGAATGCGCGTTCCAACAACCCGGAAATATGCTCCCCGGACTGGCGCGTGTCGCGCCCTATAATAACAGCCCTGTCCGGGGAAATTTCTTTCAGCACTTCCGCCGCGGCGGCGCCGATTGCAAGTATAGTGGCATCATCGAGGGGGTAGCTGCCCGCAACGCCCCGTATTCCGTCAGTACCGAATAATTTCATAGGATTATTGTTTGTACAAATAAAACCATAACGCAAGCGCAAGCGCCACTGCGATGATCTTCTGCTGCCAGTTATTCTTCAGATTTTTATAAAAATTTAAATGCTTTAACAACGGCTGGTGATTTATGACTATGCTTCCCCTTTTTTCTTTTTCCATTTGAAAACCTTTTCAAATAAAACTAAACCCGGCGCAGGATGGCGTTTTCACCGCGCTCGCGGTACAGATCCATAAGCCGGCGGCGCAATTCGTCGGGATCAATGCCGGTTTCAAGCCTGCCTTCACGCGCCAGTGTTACGGCGCCGGATTCCTCCGAAACAACGATTATAATGGCATCCGATATTTCACTTAAGCCCAGCGCGGCGCGGTGGCGCGTACCCAGCACCTTGGATATGCCCTGCTCGTGGCTTAACGGCAGCACGCACCCGGCCGCGATAAGCCGGGCATTCTCGATTATGACCGCGCCGTCATGTATCGGCGAACGCGAATTAAATATTGAAAGCAGCAGCTCCCAGGTAACCTGGGCGTTGACGATGGTGCCGGTTTCTATCTGGCTGCGAAGGCCGGTGTCCTGCTCCAGCACTACAAGCGCGCCTATCTTGCCTTCCTTTAACCGGCGAATCGCCTCTATTATTTCATCAACGAATCCAAGCTCGGACGGGACAAGTATTTTTCCCCACCGGTGGCTGCCCAGTTGCGCAAGCGCGGAGCGTATCTCCGGCTGAAACGCCACCGCAAGTATGATAACCGCGGCCAGCCAGAATCTTTCAAGCAACCAGCTTAACGTGCGCAGGTGCAAAACCTCGCGCGCCAGGAAGGTGAGCGCCACGAGGGTTAAAATGCCAAGCAATATCTGTACCGCGCGCGTTCCTTTTACCAGAAGAATAAGACGATACAGGATATACGATACAATAAAAATATCTACGATATGAACCAGGTAATGAGACCAGAGTGAATAAATAAATTGCATAATTATAACGGCCGTTTAGAAAACCTGTTTATCAATGTGCGTAGATTGCAGCGGCGACGGCCAGCGCCTGGACGGTTTCTTTAACGTCGTGGACACGCAAAACGCACGCGCCGCCTGCATAGGCTGCAAGCGCGCTTGCTATGCTGCCGTCACGGCGCTTATCCGCCGGCGCGCCTGCAAGAATCGCGCCCAGGAACGATTTTCTGGAAGCTCCGACGACTATCGGCCTGCCCGTAACCTTGAATTCCGCCAGCCGCCTGAGTATCGCGCAATTGTGTTCCAGCGTTTTACCGAAGCCGATGCCGGGGTCAACCAGTATTTGTTCGGCGCCTATCCCGTTTTGTCCGGCAAACGCAATCCGTTCGTTTAGGAATTTTATGATGTCTCCGGCCACATCGCGGTAATGCGGCGATTTCTGCATCGTGCGCGGCGTGCCCTGCATGTGCATTATGATTGTTCCGGCCTTGTAACGATTAACTACCCGCGCCATAGCTCCGTTACCATGGCGAAGCCCCGTAATATCGTTGACTATGCATGCGCCGGCGTCAAGCGCGGCGCGCGCCACATCCGGCTTGTACGTATCCACGGAAACAAGCGCTTTCGCGCGGCGCGTTATGGCCGAGATAACCGGCACTATTCGCCGTATTTCCTCTTTCGGGGAAACAGGCCGGGCGCCCGGGCGCGTTGACTCGCCGCCCACGTCAATGAAATCCGCGCCCTGCTCAAGCATGGAGAAAGCATGTTCAACGGCGCGCTTTGGATCGTCAAACTTTCCGCCATCAGAAAAAGAATCGGGCGTTACATTGAGTATGCCCATCACAAGCGGCCGGCTTCCCATCGCAAGTTTTCTGCTGCCGCAGCAAAAAGAAAAGTTAACGGATTCGTAATTACAAAGAGTGCGGACAACAGCCGCCGCCGTGAGTTTAAGCCCGAATGGCTGGCGTGAAAGTTTATCAGTCAGAAGCCCCAGTTGCCGGAGAGTACCGAAAACGGCGACATCGGAAACAGCCTTTTTGAAAACGCTGACGTCTTTACTTACAGCGGCTTCCCCGCCCAGCGAAAGCATTTCCTGCTTTATAATATTTGCCGCGCGGTTATCTATGGATTCGATGTACACCGCGCGCGCAACAGCTTTGGACGCCATGGCCGCAACCGAACACGGATCCGCGCCTGTGGCGGAAATAAGACGGGCGGCATCCTTAACCGTTGAAACCTGCGCAACACGAACGTTCATAAAATTTTTTGCGGGGCACGCCATATTTGTCAGATTAAAATATGTTAATTCCCCCTCACCTTAATCCTCTCCCCGTCGGGGAGAGGAAAGAATAACTTTACACCTTAATCCTCTCGCCGGGGGGGAGAGGCAAACCGGCGGCTTTTGTATCCTCTCCCCGACGGGGAGAGGGTAGGGTGAGGGGGATGTGTATGTAAAGACACGCGTAACATTATTTTATTAATGACATTGCTTCGGCGCGGGTGCGGGCGTCGCGCAGGAATATGCCGCGCATGGCCGAGGTTACCATTTTCGCGCCCTGCTTTTTAACGCCACGCATGGTCATGCAGAGATGCTCGCATTCAACCACAACCATGGCGCCGTGCGGTTTTGCGACGGACATAATCGTGTCGGCAACCTGCTTTGTAAGCCGCTCCTGCAACTGGAGCCGGTGCGAGAAAAGTTCGACGACACGCACAAGTTTTGAAATGCCGAGGATACGGTCGCTTTTCGGTATGTAAGCGACATGCGCCTTGCCGAAAAACGGCAGAAGGTGATGCTCGCATAGCGAGAAGAGAGGAATGTCCTTTACAAGCACAATCTCCTCGTGGTCCTCTTTTTCGTAATATACCTTCAGGATGTCCTCGGGATTTACATTATGGCCTGAAAGCTGTTCCTCGTAAAAATCCGCAACCCGGCGCGGCGTGGCGCACAGCCCCTCGCGCGCGGGATTTTCCCCCATCGCTTCCAGCATAAGGCGCACGGCTTTTTCCAGTTTTTTCTTATCCATGAGCTTGAGAAGAATCAGCGGCTCCGTCCGGCGAATGCGGCGCGCCGTTGGGAGGAGTTATTTTCAACAGGGCGTCAACCTCTTCGGCGTCCAGCATTTCCTTTTCGAACAACCTCTCGGCAAGCGCCTTTAGCTTGTTCATGTGCTCGCCCAAAAGGCCGTGCGCCCTCGCCCTGGCCTCTTCGACGATGCGCTTGACTTCTTCGTCTATAATCTCGGATGTCTTGTCGGAATAGCGCGGCTCGCGCGTAATGTCGCGCCCCAGGAAAACCTCTTCCTCGGGACGGCGCAAAGACAGCGGGCCTATGCGGTCGCTCATGCCAAGCTCAACAACCATCTTCTGCGCCATCATGGTGGCCTTCGATAAATCATTCTGCGAACCGGTGGTTATCTCGTTAAACACCATTTCCTCGGCGACGCGGCCGCCGAGAAGAACGTCAAGCCGCGCCAGTATCTCCTGCCGGGTGGTAAGGTACCGGTCTTCCATGGGCAATTGAAGAGTATACCCCAGCGCCGGCCCGCGCGGTATAATGGAAACCTTGTGCACCGGATCCGTATCCGGGGTAAACCGCGCCACAAGCGTATGGCCTGCCTCGTGGTAGGCTATTATCTTTTTTTCACGATCGGAAATCATGCGCGATTTTCTCTGCGGTCCCGCGATTACGCGGTCTATGGCTTCTTCCAGGTCATCCATAATCACGGCCTCCCTGGTTTTGCGCGCCGCAAGAAGCGCCGCCTCGTTTACAAGATTGGCTATGTCCGCACCCACAAAACCGGGCGTGCGGCGCGCGATTATACGCAGGTCAACCGACTGCGCCAGCTTTATGCCGCGGGCATGAACTCTTAATATTTCCTCACGCCCCTTTAAGTCGGGAGTTGGGACGGATATGTGGCGGTCAAAACGGCCGGGGCGCAAAAGAGCGGGGTCAAGCACGTCGGGGCGGTTCGTGGCGGCTATCAATATAACGCCTTCTTTTGTGTCGAAGCCGTCCATCTCGACAAGAAGCTGGTTTAAAGTCTGCTCACGCTCGTCATGCCCGCCGCCTATTCCGGCGAAACGGTGCCTGCCAACGGCGTCAATCTCGTCTATGAACAACAGGCACGGCGCGCTGCGCCTGCCCTGCTCGAACAAGTCGCGTACGCGCGAAGCGCCGACGCCGACAAACATTTCCACGAATTCCGAACCGCTCGAAGAAAAGAACGGGACGCCGGCCTCTCCGGCGACGGCCTTGGCAAGCAATGTTTTGCCTGTCCCGGGGGAGCCGTAAACCAGCACACCCTTCGGGATCTTGCCGCCCAGTTTCTGGAATTTGGCCGGATCTTTCAAAAATTCAACTATCTCCTGCAATTCTTCCTTGGCTTCCTCGCAACCGGCTACGTCGGAAAATGTAATGCGCGTCTTCTTTACCGGTTGCAGCTTGGCCTTGCTTCTTCCGAACGACATTACCTGCTTGCCGCCGGTCTGCATCCCTTTGAGCATCCACAACCAGAACACGATAAGGAGAATCATCGGCCCCCAGTTTAGAAGAAGGGGCATCAGCCACCCGCGCTCGAGATGGCCTGAAAACTGGGATACTTTGTATTGTTCCAGCTCTTCGACAAGTTTCGGATCCTGCAAAGGTACCGTCTTAAACTGGATGGCTTTGCCGTCAGGGCCGCGGTACTGGCCGTGAATCATCTCGGGCGCCACGGTTACTTTAATAATCTCGCCCGCGCGAAGGTGCTGTTTAAACTCGGAATACGGCAGTTCCTGTTCCCCGCCGATCTGCCGCACAGACTGCATAAAATACCACAGCAGCATGAACACGGCCGCCCACACGACGATACCCCATATATTTTTATTCTTCATGCCTAAGTACTCCTTGAATCATATATTTCGCGCTTCAGTATTCCTACAAACGGCAGTTCGCGGTAACGCTGGCGGTAGTCAAGCCCGAAACCTACCACGAACTCGTCCGGTATTATAAAACCCGTGTAATTAATATCCACGTGAACCTCCCGCGCGGATACCTTGTCCAGCAGCACGCATGTTCGCAGCGAAGCCACGCCGCGGGAACGGAGATACGACTGTAAAAAATTCAGGGTGTAACCCGTGTCAACAATATCTTCGACGATCAACACGTCCCTGCCGGCCAGGCTTATGGAAAGCTCTTCCAGCAGCTTGACCGTTTTTGTTGACCTTGCTCCCTGGTAAGACGAAAGCTTTATCGGGCAGATGGCATGGGGCATATTGACCAACTGCGATAATGCCTTTGAAAACATCGCCCCGCCCTCCAATACCGGGATAATAACAACTTCATTTTCACCGTACCAGGCTGAGATTTCCCTGGCCAGCTCCGCCACGCGTTCATTGATCTGTTCTGAACTTAACAGAACCCTGTCAATGTCTTTTTCCATTAAAGAACCCACCTTTTTATTTCGTCTTCCTGAATGTGAGCGAATGCCGGTTTTTATTTATGCTCCATCGGCGGGAAAAGATCATTTTTCTTTCGTCGGATAAAGAGACCCAGTCAAGCAACCGTTCTATCTGCGATGACGAAAGTTTTTCGGGCAGGATATTTTTTAAAATACGCGCTTGAATTACCTTATTATATCCAATAAAACGCTTTAAAGCAAGCGTGATTCTAGAGCCGCCGACATGCGCCGATTTGCTTATTTCACGGGAGACAACCGATTGCAAATATTCATTTTCGCGCGATATTATTTGCGTTAAATTATAAAGATGTTCCACGATGCGGGGATTAAATGTTTTAAGCAGCGGCAACAGTCTGCTCCTTATCCTGTTACGCGTATAATCCATCGCCTTATTCGAAACATCTGTAAAATAGGGCATGCCCTGGCGCCGCAGATAACGCATTATCTCTTCGCGTGTTATCGAATGCAGCGGGCGGATTACATTTATGTCGCCGGTTAACGGCCTGGCCATGGGAATGCCGGAAAGACCTTCCGTGCCGGCACCGCGGATAATCCACATAAGCGCGGTTTCCGCGGTATCGTTTGCGGTATGTCCGGTTGCAACGGAGCCGCAACCGGTTTCCATTGCGACACTTTTGAAAATTTCATAGCGAAGCATACGCCCCGCAGTTTCGACGGACAGCTTATTTTCCCGCGCATACGACGCAACAGGGATACGGCGCACAAAGGACGCTATGCCATGCGATTGACACCAGCGCGATACGGCGGCAACCTCTTTTTTCGCCACGTTGCGCAAGCCGTGATCTATCGAGACGCAATACAAATCGAACGGCACGGTTTTTTTCAACCGCCAGAGCATGTGAAGCATGCACATGGAATCCGGCCCGCCTGAAACGGCAGCCAGGACTCCGGCGCCCGGCTCGATGAGCTTATTTCCTGCAACGGTTTTCTTAAATGATTCCCATGCTTCCATAATGTTATTTTGTGTCTCTTTAGCATTTTCAAGATTGTCGTCGTCATTGCGAGCCCAAAGAGCGCGGCAATCTCAATTTTCATCAGAAGCAACGTCGAGATTGCTTCGCTCTCGCTCGCAATGACCTCAAACTGCTAAAGAGACATGTTATTTTAGCAGCGGGGCGACAAGAAGGAGCGCGGTGAGCACGATGAGTATAATTATGGTGGACCAGCCGATTAAATTTTGCAGGCGGGTATTTGTGTATTTACCCATGATCTTCGGGTTGTTGACCATAATAATCATGGAAACAAGCACAACCGGCAGGAAAATGCCGTTTAGCACCTGCGACCAGATCGTAATTGGTATCAGCGGAGCGCCGGGTATGAGAATAATGCCCGCGCCTATCAAAATGCTAAGCGTAAACAGTGTGTAAAACTGGGGCGCCTCGCTGAACTTCTTGTTGATGCCGGCCTCGAAACCGAAGGCTTCGCTGATATAGAAAGCGCTCGCAAGCGGCAGTATGGCCGCGGAAAATACGGAGGCGACGAATAATCCGAAAGCGAACACGTGCGACGAAAAAGCGCCGGCAAGCGGCCCCAGCGCCATGGCGGCGTCCTTGGCCTCCGTTATGACGATACCGTTCTTGTGAAGCGTCGCGGCGCAGGCAACTATGATAAAAAACGCCACGACAACCGTGGCGACGCAGCCTATGATAACGTCCCACAGCGTGTATTTGTAGTCCTCGATTTTAATGCGCTTCTCGATAACCGCGGACTGCATATAAAACTGCATCCAGGGCGCAATGGTGGTGCCGACGATGCCGATGACCATGCTCAAGTATGCTGTATCCATCTCAAGATGCGGCTGGATTATGGCCGTGCCTATCTTGCCCCATTCCGGCTTAGCCATAACCGCCGAAACCACGTACGACAAAAGGAACATGCTGAAAATCAAAAAAACGCGTTCGGCGGTTTTGTAAGTTCCTTTTACAACCAGCATCCACACGCCGATGGCGGTAATCGGAACGGCGATGTATTTACTGATTCCGAAAACCATCATGCTGCCTGCTACGCCGGCGAATTCCGTGGCGGTATTTCCGATATCGGCGATAAATAATCCCATGAAAACGTAAAACGTTATCCTGACGCCGAAATTCTCGCGGATGAGGTCGGCCAGGCCTTTGCCGGTAACGATACCCATGCGCGCATTCATTTCCTGCACCACCACAAGCACGATGAACGACGGGATAAGCGTCCATAAAAGCCCGTAACCGTAGAGCGCGCCGGCCACGGAATATGTTGTAATGCCGCCGGCATCGTTATCAACGCTTCCGGTAATAATTCCCGGGCCGAGTATGCTGACGAATACAAGTATATTCCGAAGGGCGGGATTTTCTTTTAAACGTTGCAAAATGTTCAACTGGTGGCCTCTTCGACTTCTTCTCTTATGACGGGATAGACCGATTCGAATGCGTCCTTCATGGTAATAGTACCGAGCAACTTGTTCTGCTTGTCCACGACGGGTATGACGGTAAAATCATATTTAAGGAACAACTGGGCTGCGTCTTTTATGTCGGTGTCAACCCGCACCTTGGACACGCGCTTGCGCATAACTTCCGACACCAGTTTTTCATGCGGCGCGGTAAGCAACTGGCGCAGGGTTACGACGCCGACCAGCGCGTCGTTTTCATCAAGCACGTAGATGTAGTATATTGATTCCTTCTTTTTAATTTCGGAACGTATGCGGTCCCATACAACGTTAACGCTTGAGGACGATTTCACCGAGATATACTCGGTGTTCATCACGCTGCCGGCGCTCCGCTCGGAGTAACTTAACAGTTTTTTCATCTGCGTCGCGCGCTCCTGGGGCATCAGTAAAAACAGGGCATTGGCGCGCTTGCGGGAAAAATTGCCTATCAAGTCCACGGCCTCGTCAACCGGCATCTCGTTGATGATGCCGGACATTTGCGCATTCGAGAACGATTCGGCGGCCTGGATGCGCACCTTAAGCGGGAGCTCCTTGAATGCCCGCGCCGCGGAAGCTGTGTCCAGAGATTTAAGAATACCCACCCTTTCGTCGGTTCCCAGGTCAACGAGTATCTCCGCCAGATCTGCCGGGTGAAGCTCGGAAAGTTTCGTCTGCGGCACTTTGAGCAACAACGACTCGCCGGCGCCGGCGGACGAGATAGGCTGGATGTATTTCCAGGAAATCAGGCGTTCCTTTAATTCGAAGGAAAACAGCCAGCGGAAAATGCGTTCCGCCTGGCGCAGCCATCCGAGCCTGCGCAAAAGCCCCTTGAAACCGATGTCCATGTGCACCAGCCAGAAATTCGGACCCTCCCTCAAAAAGTGCAGGTCGTTGACACGCACCACCTTTGAGCCGGACACGTCAACAACCTGTTTATCCCAGAAAGTCTCCTTCAACTTTATCTCGTTTTCCGAAGGAACGGCGGCAGAGGCGGGATCGTACTCAATCATTATTGCCTTGTCCGCCATAATTTTCCTGACGTTTTTCCATGGAACATAAAACACGGTCAGCGCCATTTTTTTGCGAACGATAAGCCCGCTTACGCGCGGATACATATCGCGCAACATCGCCGCCACGTCGGAAACGTACCCGATTTTTTCATTGCTGTTAAAATCTATGACGGGCGAGCCGGCAATCTGCGACATGAAAATGAAATTATCCTGGAGAAAATCTGTCATATATTATTCGCTGATGTTACGCAAGAAATGCCAAGGTTGCCGTCATTGCGAGCTAACAGACTGTGTCATAATTGCCTTTTAGCCGTACCCGTCATGCCGGAGAGCTTTACAGGCTGTGTCGTAATTACATTTTGCTCCGTCCGTCATACCGGAATGCCTTAATCCGGTATCCAGTCTCGACGGAAGATCTGGACTCCGGCTTTCGCCGGAGTGACGAAAACAGGAACTTTTGACTATAAAACGTAATTATGATACAGTCTGTTAATCCGGCATCCAGCCTCGACGGAAAATCTAGATTCCGACTTTCGCCGGAATGACGGCAAGAAGAATTTTTGACGCAAAATGTAATTGCGACACAGCCTGTAAGCGAAGCAATCTTGCTGTTTCGTATCAAAACGACGGGATTGCTTCGTCGCCAAGGCTCCTCGCAATGACACGCTGCGTAACATAAGTTGTTCACTAATTGTACGTATATTTTGGGAAAAAAGCAACATTAAATAAATCGACAGGGGAGAGTTTTTCAGCAGGTTTACAGTGAGGTTTGTCATTGCCCGACCAGACGACTGTGTCATAAAGCCGGACGATTATAAGGCAACAGATTTTCGGCTGTAATTACCGCACCACTATCAATTTGCCTGTTTTTGATATTCCGTCACCGACGACCTTCCATATGTATACGCCGCTTGAAATGTAGCCGCCGTTACTGTCATTTGCGCCGTAAAGCCGCAGATGCCCACCCACAGGATCGCTAAACGTAACGCGGCGGACAAGCATGCCGTTGATATTATAAATATATATATCACCCGACGATGGAAGGCCGGCAAATGTTATGCCGTCGGTATAATTGCCCGATACTATCTTACCCTCCCTGCCCGCTTCAGGCACCCAGGGGACGGGATAAGCCTTTATATCCGCGGACACAAAACCCATGTTTCCCATTACGGCCAGAGCCGTCAACGCCCTTGCGATTATAATTTTATAACGCATACGATCTCCCGTTAGCGCGAAATTTTTCCCAGGGCATTTCGCGCCTCTTCATTATCCGGATTATAAAAAAGCGATTTTTCGAACATCTGCCTGGCCGCGACGGCATCGCCGCTTTTAAAGAGCGCCGCTCCCTTCTCGTAATATTGTTTGGTCAGCAAACGTGAAATAATATCAAACTCGGCTTTCACCTGCGCGTTGCCGGGATCATACATCAATCCCTTGCGGTACTCCTCAAGCCCGCTCTCGACATCGTTTCTGTCAACCAGGCTCTTGCCGGCGCGCAGGTACTGCTCGGCTATGTTGGCGCGGATGGTTGCGATAAAATTGTTGACGCGATCCAGGTATTCCTTGAAATCATGGCGCAGCGCCATCTCCTGGCATTTCATGAATGCGTCCAGCGCCTCATAATTATTGCCGCCGTCATAAAGCCTTAAAGCGTTGCTGAAAGCCGATGCTATTTCGTTTTCGGCAGTCTCGCGCTTACGGTTGGTTTCCCTGTTCTCAACACCCAGCTCTATTTCCCGTATACGCTGCCGGGATTTCAGAAGGTAGTTTTGCCCATCAATAAAACTGGGGTTGGCGACAGTAACGGCCTCAAAATATGGAACAGCCTGGCTGTACTTTCCTTTCTTAAATAATGCGGTGCCGCGCTTGTAAAACCTGTTTATCTCGCCCGCGCTCATCTCTATTATGCGCTGCTCGGCTTCGAACACCATGCGCTTTGCGTCGTCACGCGAAGTATCAGCCGCGTATATTTGCTCGAAATTCAGCTTGGCCATGACGTATTCGCCCTGATGCAAATATTGAAGCGCCTGTTTCCACTGTTTCATATCCTGTTCGCGCACCTCGCCCGTAACTTTTTCGATTTTATTTAGCCCGTCAAGCGCTGCGCCATTATCGGGATCTATTCTTAAAATTCTGTTAAAACTTTTCCTGGCGTATTCTATATCGTTTCGCATTACGGCATTTTCCGATTCCCGCAATAGCTTCTCTATTTTGGAGTTTTTCCGCTGGTCTATTTTATCAAGTTGCACGCTTATCTTTTCAAGATAGGCGATGGACTGCTTGTGTCCCGGATAAACTGAAAGTATTTCCTCTATCTGCTGGCGTGCCGCTATGTAATCACGCTCATCGTATTTATCCTTTGCGCGCTGAAAATAAACGTCGAGGTAACGATCGTAGGCCGCCCTGGGCTGCGCAATGCTGCCCAGCGGAATATCTACGCCAACCTGGTGGGACATTGTAAAATCTTTAAATGACGACATCGCATAGTTTAAAGAGAAAATATCAAAATCCATACCGATACCCCAGCGAACCCCTGATGTGATGGAGTTCTCCGCATCGATCCACCCGCCGCGCAACGTAATGGCGTACAAAGGCATTATGCTGGCCCCGGCCGAAAACACCTGCATGGCGCTGTTTATATCCTGGCTAAAATCGGCCACCAGCGCAAGATTGCGCCAAGCCGGCCTGTTATAGCGGATACCGAACCGCGCCTGGTCCGGCAATGCATTGGCATCTTTCGTATATTTAAGCGAGGTTCCCGCGTTACGATAAACAACCGCGGCATTTAATCCGTCCACGAACGGCACCTTGAAAATACCTCCGAAATCAAATGCCACGCCTTCCGTGGAATAATTTGCCAGTTTGTTAACGATAAATTTTACGTTAATGCCCACGCTGCCGTACTCCCGGCGCAACGGCAGGTCAACTTTCAGAGGCAGCGCATAACCAAAGGTAGCCGCCACATCGTAGGTGGAAGGCAAGTCGTATTCAGCGCCGTCATAACCATAACCCTGAATCTTTCCGTATGAAAGGTACGACAGCGAACAACCCAGGGTTCCCATGCCGGTGGGCACGGTGAAACCGGCAAAATTATACCGCAAGCCTTCCCACAACATAAGGTCGCTTAAACACAGTTTAGGCTGGTAAATATAAACCATGGCTGCGGGGTTGACAATCATCACGGCCGGCGATCCTGAAAAAGAAACAATGCTTTCCCCCATCGCGGCAGACTGTGGGTCAGGCACAAAACGCAGCGAATCTGCGGCCGTAACATTAGAAGCATAGCAGGGACGCGCTGCATGGTGTCCTAAAATAAAAGCTATAACAGCCGAGCTAAGCACCAGTTTCCTGCCAAAATTCATTATTTATCCTCCGGCTTGAACCGTATCATTGCGTGTTCTTAACATATGTAAGGTACTTTCTTACCTTGAGCAGCAGTTCCGGCACCTTGAACGGTTTGAATATATAATCATCGGCGCCACATGCGAAACTGCGTTCCACCGATTCCACGTCGTCGTTGGCGGTAAACATTATTATGGGTATCGTCCTGGTCAGGGCATCAGCCTTCAACTCCCCGCATATATCTATCCCCCCTGGCGGCAAACCGAGATTTATGTCCAGCAGTAAAAGATCCGGACGCTCCTTTTTAGCAGTTTCCACAACGCCCTTCCCCTCGTAAAACACAACCACGTCATATTTCTGTTCTGTAAGCATCAATGTAAGCATATCACCGATTTTGCGGTCGTCATCAACGATGAATATCTTCTGCTTTCTCGTCAGCAGCCTTGCAATGCGCAAGGCAACGTCTTCCAGGTTGAATGGCTTGTAGATGCATTCGTCTGCGCCGAGGGCAAAACCCTTGTCTATGTCTATGGTTTCATTACCTGTCATGAGCATTATGGGGACCGCCGCTGTTACCGGATCGCTTTTAATATCCCTGCATATCTGAAATCCGTCCGTATCCGGCAGCACAATGTCGAGCATCACGAGGTCGGCACCGGTTGCCTTTATCTTCTCGGCAGCGCCCTTTCCGATCGCCAAACTTTCCACATCGTATCCTTTGGAAACAAGGAAATCGCTCAAGGTTTCAAGAAACGGCTTGTTATCCTCTACAATAAATATCTTTTTATTTTTTCCCGGCACCTGCTCCTCCTTATTCCCTGCCGGTATCGGGCGCTGACATAATGTTATCCGGCACCAAAAGTATCGTAACCGGTTGAAGATTCTCTGATTTCTCAACCGGAACGCGAATAGTTTCTTTTAAGTTAAGATTATGATTTATTATGCGGTGGTTTTTATATTTTATCCCCACAATGTAATTGCCACCGTCAAGATTTACATCAATCGGAACGCCGGCAGTAACCGCGCTGAATTTTTCCACGCCGTTTTTCATTATGCGCAGCTCGGCGCCCTTCACAGGCACGGTCGTATTAACGGTATCAAGGTGCCAATCCTGCAATAGCTGCATTTTCTGAATCCTGTCGTCCGCTTTTTTAAACAACGCTATCTGGTCTGCGGACGGCGCCCGCACTTCCAGGCGAAGCCCCGCAATTTTACCCGTCAGATCCGTAAGCTCCCTTTCCGGTTTGCTAATGGAAAAATGCGCTACTGAGCCGGCAATACCTATCACAAGCAAAGTTATGGCCGCGCCAAGATAGAGCGGATTGGTGAATATACTCTTTTCCATGGCTGACACCGGTATCTTTATCCTGGCTGCTTCGATAATGCTATTTGCCAGGTGCCGCTCCGCCGCAAGCTGCGGTGGCGTTTCACCGGACACGGTCATTACGGCGCCGAAACCGGAGCCGGCTGGCTTACTGGAAGGTAAAAATGCGTGGCTTGCATTGAATTTCAGAGTTATGACGGTATCATTATCTTTCCCGCCCGCGGCATTCGCCGAGTTTATCAGTTGCTCCGTAATCTTTCTGATGTCTCCGCCGTTGCCCAGCATTATTCTACTTATGGCGGCATCATCAATTTCGCTGGAAAGGCCGTCGGAGCAAAGCAAAACCAGATCTCCCGGTTTCATATACTCCATGCGATAATCTATTTTAACAGTATGCTGAATGCCCAGGGCGCGTGTTATCATACTCTGTATTTCGACCATATTTATTTCATCTTCCCGCATCTTGCCCTGCTCAACAAGCTCGGTAACCTTGGAATGATCCTTGGTTAGAAGCTCAAGAGCATCACCGCGAAGACGATAAACACGGCTGTCTCCGACATGAAATATGTGCATAACACTGTTAGCAGCATCGTATTTTATAATTGCAGCCGTAGTCCCCATGCCCGCCAGGCGCGTATATGCTTCAGAAAATTTAAAAAGAACATGGTTTGCCATGCGAACCGCCGAGATAATGCGCTGTGCGTCCTCTCCGATCTCCGGAGAACCACCACCGGCGACAGCCGCCACGTCCTTTTTCTTAAGGGAGCATAAAGACGCCATTACAATATCGGCTGCGCACCGGCTGGCAAAATCTCCCGCCGCCCCGCCGCCCATGCCGTCGTAAACCGCGAAAAGATTTTCCGATTCCAGGATTGCATAGCTGTCCTGGTTTTCCCTTCGCACTTTACCGGCGTCCGTTTTTGCAAAATACGTAACCTTCACACTTCTCCTCCTGAACAACTTGAAAAATTAAATATAAACTACGCGCGGCCTCTTAGTCAGTTGCCGTTTCTTCAGCATTATTTCAACCAATGCCAGGATGATCAACGCCACTAGCGAAGACATTACCATTATAATGTACGGGCCAGCCTGATCCGGGCTGCCAGAACTGGCATGCGCCGCGTCCCCGAGGAACATGGGCCAATATACCCTGGCTTTAAATACCTTCGCGTTCGTGCGCAGCACTTGCAAGGAATCGGCAATATCGCCATATACCACCTCCATCATGCCGTCCCCATCAGCATCACCCAGGGCGACGGATGAGGTTATTGCAGCATTGCTTGCCTTAACGGCGGCGAGTATCCTGCCGGTTTCACGTTTGCCCGCGAAACCGTCAAAGATATGGATAGTTCCGTCCTCTCCCCCGAACACGGCATCCTGCATGCCATCTTTATTAAAATCAAATAGCGCAGGAGATGAGATAATCCTGTTCGCCGAAGGAAAGGTATACTTCCACAACAACTCGCCCGCGGGATAACCCGTTTTACCTTTCAAGCCGTATACAGTTCCATTGCCTGAAAGCGCCAGGACATCGCCGCCGCCATCGCGGTCCATGTCAAAAACAAGCGGCGTCGAATTATGTTTTAACTCGGCAGGCGGCACAGGATCCACAAAATAAGTCCATTTCACTTCAAAACCGGATATGTCCACCGCCGATATATACTGCGGTATGCTCGATTGCACGATTAATTCCGGTATACCGTCCCCGTTCAAGTCTCCCGACCCGGGTGAAGATTGTATCAGGTGCGCCTTGCCTGTTCTTTCCACCAGATCTATCGTTTTCTTATCGCGCGAACTGCCGCTGAACAAGAACAGCTTGCTGTTATATGAACTTATCACGACCAGGGGAGAAATTTTTCTTGTGGCTATAATAACCGGCGACGCATATACCGGGCCCTCCACGGTTTCCAGTAACTTTTCCGCAGCCAGCTCAAAACCCGGCGAATAAATAAAATACACCGTTCCTTCTTCGGAGCAAGCCACGATGTCGCGCCTGCCGTCGAGGTTTATGTCCGCCACCGCGGGCGACATATCGCTGATCGTGCCGCCAAGCATATCCTTGTGTATTACTACCCCGGCCTGGCCGTCTATAACATAAATCATGGATGTCCCGGAAAGCACGACTACGTCCGTTACACCGTCATTATTCATGTCGGCAAGCACGGGCGAGGCCTTCCCGGGCGCCTGCACTTCCACCGGACTCCAGAGGGTAGTACCCGTTTTGCCGTTATATGCGGATAACTGGCCGGCCGCATTGACGAAAACTATATCATTGACACCATCTTTGTTTATGTCGCCAAGAGCGGGAGAAGAAGTTATGTCATAAACTTCCGGCGCGGGATGAGACGTGTTACCCTTTGCCTGCCATGACTCGTCGAAACGGATAACAATCCTCTCCGGCGAACTATTTATGATTGAAATACCGTTGAAACCTTTAAACAGGTAGAATAAGGAAGACAGCACCACGGCCAAAATAACCGTTGCGTTTAGAACCCTGCGGATTTTCATAAACGCCGCACCGTAACGCTTAGGCGCTGAATAATCGGGATCGCCGCCTGTAAAACGAAAAATAGTTCTTCCTATCGCTATCTCGTCGCCGGGCTTAATCTCGACGTCATTCAGCTGGCCTACCTTTGCGCCGTTTATGCCTACGCCACCGGTGCTTCCCGTATCGGTCAATATGCACTTGTCACCGGCGCGCGTTATCCTGGCGTGTCCCTTGGAAACAGTCATATCATCAGTAAGGACGATGTCGTTAGGTATTCCCCTGGGGGTTACTTCTTCCCTCCCTATAAAGGTCTCGCCGTTTTTTATCTCGTATTTCTTACCTTCAAATTTTCCGTATATGCCGAGAAGAAATAGCATCTTGTCCTCGCCCGGGCCACCGGAAAATGAATCATCGTCGGTTTCTTTTGGGGCGACTGCTTTTGCCCTGCGCGATTGAATAGACCTGAATACAACAGAATGTCCCCCGACCGTTATCCGATTTCCCATGCGAAGTTCATAAATAGTTACGGAACGCCCATCCACCTGCGTGCCGGAAAGTGTATTATTATCTTTTAGCTCATATTTGCCGTCTTTATATGAAATAGTGCAATGGTGTTCGGAAACGCTTTTGTCCTTTATTACTATGTCGTTTTCCTTGCCGCTTCCCACGGTGATGGCTTTCTTCCGGGAAAAATTGAATTCGGCCATAACTTCCGCTTTTTTCTCCAGTATAACTTTTGGCATACCAAATTCTCCTGTTGGTTAGTCGCTTCTACCGGGCGATAAAAAACGCGGCGACCATGCTAAGACCCAGTGTTACCTTGGTCAATGTAGATCCCGCCGAAGACAAGCTTGTTCCGCCGTTCTTTCTGGCCTGGGCGCCGGATTTTGTTTCAATCGTTTCAAGCCGCCGGTTGATTTTGGCGATATCGCTGCGCGTTTTTGCAATATTTTTCAGCATCTCTCTTGAGGAACTTTTGGAATCCGCATTTGAATCCTTTACGCTTTCGTTCACTATATCATCTATTTCCGGACGCAACTCCCCTATGATTTTATTTATATCCGTCCCGGAAACACCGCTGGCCGTTGCCTGTGGCCTTCCCTCCAGTTTTTTCAACCTCTGGTCCATGCCGGCAACCGCCTGTTGTAAGCGTGCGGTATCATCAGATGAAGCGTTGTGTTTAGCCGCAACCGGCGCATTCAACAACTTTTTTTCAAGCAGCGCGATCCTGTTGCCAAGCTCATCAATTTCGCGGGTGTCAACAGTGCCGGCGGAGGTGGCTGTTCCGGCGGAATTCGCGGAATGCACCTGGTCCCTGAGGCTGGCGAATACCTTGGAATTCATAAGGCTGTTATCCAGAAGCGCAGGCATATTCGGCATTAGTTCGTTTATTAATTGCATCATATCGTTTTTCGCCAGCGAAGGAGGAGGCGCCATGATATTCTTTTCCAGGATGGCCAATTTTCTTTTAATCTCGTCTAATTCCTGCCTGGAAACGGCTTCTTTCCTGGGGATTTTAAGCGATTTATCATACTCATAGAACACCTGCATTAAAGCGCCGCGCGTTACCGTGCCGTCAACAACAAAAATGTCGGCACCGTGCTTGTCAATAAATTTCGGCATCCGGTCGCCGAAGGATGAAATTATTTCCTTCAACACGGGGTCGGTAACATCTTTCTTGTCTGCAAAACACCTGGCGGCTGCCCCTGCGAAAAACACAACACTCACGATCAGCGTAATGTAACGGCAATGTTTTTTCATGATTGCAATCCTTTATAAATATATATTCAACGAAAACCTGTTTTTGTCTCCTAAACGGTATGAACCCATGGCATAATCAAGTTGAATGCCGAATTTCCTGTACGAAAACTTTACGCCGATACCGGCCGTAAAATTGACGTTGTTATTTATTTTATCACGGTATTCATACCTGTCTTCGAGCGCCACGCCGTCGAGCCCCAGTCGAAGAAAAATACCTTCCATGCTGAATATTTCCCCGCCATGCTCCTGCTCATACCCAAGCTCCGCGCCAAAATGTGAAAAAAGGGGCGTTGTCTGCCGCTGGACAATATCCGCGCTTCCAAGCACGGAGAAGCTTTCGGGTAAGACAAACTTTTTGGAAACCCCTAATTTTGTAGTAAACGGCCCGGCATCCGTGTGGCCGTTAGCCCATTGAAGCTCGGCCCCGCGCTGAAGTAGAACACCCACGTTAAAGCCTTCGTCCAGGGAATAAATCATCCCTGCATCAAAATCATAACCGCTGGCACTGGCTCCTTCTATGCGCGTAAACTCCTGCGTTATGTACTTTAAAGTACCGCCGAGCAACAACGAATCCATACCCAAAAGCGAAAAGCCGTACGATAAAAACCACGCACACTCCCTGTCATCAAATTCTTCACGCACGATAACACCCGAATCGTCCAGAAAAGTATACGGGACCCCGCCAAGGGCATTACTTATATACCCGATACCCACCGCGTTATCATCACCAAGTATATTAATAAAGTTCAATGACTGCAATGGTAAAATAATACCTACAAACTGGTATACCGGCGTAACATCGGAAAGCGTATCCCAACGCGCCGCGCCCATTGATTGCCCCATGACAGTTATGCCAAGCCGCTGAATTTTTGCCACACCGGCAGGGTTCCAATACATTGCCGATGGATCATCGCTTATCGAGGTATAGGCGCCGCCCATGCCCATGGCGCGCACACCGACGCCGGTATTTAGAAAGGCGGCGGGGTTTGCCTCGGCATACGCAGGGCAACACCACAACACCATAAGCAGGCTGATTAGGCCGGGTATAATAAGATGGCGCATGTTATTTTCCGAAAATAGCCAGCGAAGAATAGCGGCGGTGTTCTCCTTCATCATCCGTTGCCACGACCTCGCAGAAATAAACGCCGTTTGCCAGGCCTTCGCCGGCATAATTCCGTCCCGTCCACGTATCCTCACACGTTCCAGCCTTCCGTGGTTCGTTATCAATGACCTCTTTAACAAGCCGGCCCGACATATCGTATACGTTAATGCTTACTCCTGAATCCTTGCGCAACACATAACGTATGGCCACGCTCTCCTTCTTTGGATCAAACGGCGAAGGGTAAGGCACAATATCCGGGATCGCCCCCCCTAACAACTTAAACGAAAGAACCGAAGAGCTATTTTTGCCGTTTTTGTCAGTTGCCGAAACGGTCAGTTTATAAGTAGCCCCCGGCGCAAGAGGCGCACCGGCATAAGTATAGGAAACCTTACCGGAAGGCGCCGAATATATTCCCGGGTTTGCGGCTGATGTAACAAGAGCGATATTAGAGTTATTGGCATCATCCAGCTTAAGCTCAACGGAATTCTCGTCTATGCCCCAGCATGCATCCGTCAACTGCGCCTCAACAAAAAGCCTGTCGGAAGCGACGCCGCTTTTCTCATCGGGTTGCAGTATGGCAATTTCAGGAGCATCGTTTGCCATGACGCGCACGCGATATTTACCGGAAAACGCTTCCACGCCGCCGGAATTTTTTGCGCGCCATTGTATAAAATTGTCCTGTCCCTCGGCAAACGAGTCCAGCGCCGCGCCTGGAATTGCCGCCTGGAAGCGCACCTCGCTGCCGCTGTAGGTTGTTTCGATAACGGCATCGCTCCGCCACGGTGAAAATACGGCTTCGTCCGCGCCTTCGCTTGCAATGCGGTATTTTACTCCTGAAACGGGATTACCCTCTAATGTCTCCACCGTTATATGGCAGGTTACATTGGTGGTTTGCTGCCATTCGCCGGAAGAGGGCGACTCGTCAATGAACGATATAACCACGTCCAGTATAAGCACGAAAGCAGGGACAAAACCCGCGTAATTCTTATAACTCGCACTCGCGGAAGCTCCGCAGGCGGCCTGGCCGACCAATCCGAAGTTTCTGTAAGAAGATGAAGACGCTGTGCTAAACCCGCAACTGTAAACATCAAAAGAAGAAACACTCGTACCCGTGGACAGGTTCGCCCAACCATCGGGGACGGCGACCGTAAGAAGGAAAAATAATACGCACTTTTTTAATAAATTCATTTTATATTACGGCTGCCAGTTAAGCTGCCGCCAGGCATTAAACGCAGTACCAGTTGAAACGTGTACAGTGTTGTCTGACGTCCTGTAATATAACATGCCTATGGAAGACGGAGTTGCCGGCAAATTGGTTACTACGGGCATTTTAAAAGTATTGGAAACGGAAATGCTGGATGCGGTTATAGTGCTTATAACGACGCTTGAAGCAGCAAGATTGTTGGCGTATTCGCTTCTAAATGCGTAGGGAGCCTCGGTAAGCCGGTGACGCGGGGAAAACGTTTCGTAACTTCCCAAACCGGCAGGTGAAACCTCTACCTGGAGCCAGTAAGGCGCGTTGAATGTTATTGCCGAAAGTTCCGGGTTGGCTCTGCCTAACTCGACGCTGTACAACCCGTTTGAAACGGCTATTCCATACTGCGTCTCGGTCCAGATCTTATACACTTCGGAATCTGACGTGGCATTATCGTACAATGTGAATTTAAAATCATATGAACCGTTGACACTGTTATTGTCGGCATCGGTCAGTTTCCCCTGGAAACTGATAACACCGGGCAACGCGCCTGAAATATCTGCCGTTAACACCGACAGGATCAAAAACAAAACAAAAAAACCACTATTTATAAATCGCATTTTATTGAATCCTCTAAAAATCAGGGTAATACGCCGTACACCCTTAAGCTTAATGCCCGCCCCCCGATATCGTTATCCGCCGTATCCGGGTCAATGCTTACCACTATCCATGCCGCATTATTTTGTACTGCGCTGAATTTCAGCGTACTATTGACCTTACTCCCGGAGTTCGTATCGGTTGTGCCTATATTGCGAAACGTGAAAGTCTTCTCATTAAAACCAATCAGAAGCGACACTGTTATTTCAGGAATATCATTGGCGTTACGCAGATTATACGTGTAAACTTCACTTTCAACTATAATCCTTGAATAGTTATTGGCCGCAAGCAGGTACGCCTTGCTGTTTGTCTCGGATGTTGTATCATTGACGTCCACACCCTGTGTTTCATCACAGTACAGAAGGACAACCACGCCCGGCGCTTTTTTGAGGGAATTAACGCTTAATTCGTTTATAGTTGCCGTCTCGGCTTGCAACAAATCACCTACCGAAACGTTGCTGGAAAAATTAACCGAGTATCCCGGCCCGCCAATGTTCAAATTTTCGGCCGCGTTCATATTGCCTGTAAACGTCTTGGCCCCGTTTATTACCTGTGTCGTGGAAGTGGTAACAAAATGGCTGTAAGCGAACCCGGAAAGCCTGTCTGAACAGATTGCGCTGGATACTTTTACATCATTGTAGTATTCGCCGCTGTCAAGATGATTTATTACGGAACCGGCATCGTGGGTATGAAGCGAGGTAACGCCGCCGGTGGTAAGAACAAGCCAGTAGGGATTTGTGGAATTAACAAAACTGTCCGAACCCAGGCCGCCAAGCCGGGCTGAGTTGGCGGAGTAGGGAGCCATCGCCAAACGGTGCCTTGGCAATAACCTTTCAAATGAATTTTCGCCCGCGGGACTTACATTTATTTCAAGCCAGTAATCCGCGTTAAAATCAAGTCCCAGGGGCGTATTCTCACCCAGCAGCACGGAATAAAGCCCGTTTGCAACCACGATTGAATCGTGATCCTCTTCCCAGAGCAAAGTTCCTTCCGTAACAATGGAATAAATCTTGAAAGTGAAATCGTAATTACCGCTTAAGGCGTTGCCTGAGTCGTCGGTAAGTTTACCCTGGAAGGTTATTGTGTTTGAAAATGCGGCGGGTAACTGTTGAGCATGGACTAGAATCATGATCACGGTTATCAGGAGCGTTGCTATTTTTGAGAGATTTTCCATGGAGTTCATTTTCACAGGAACGTTCCTTTTCTTGGAAAAATACCGGCATCATTCCCATTTAAGAGGTTTGCCGCAATTAATGCAAAACCGTAGTTTCCTGGAACCTGCAGGGTATTCTTTTTTACAATTCGGACAGATAATTACAACGCGGCTCCTGTCCGGGTTAGTATCGCTTATCACGGGCTTATTCGTTACAGGGTTTTCAATGTATCTGATCGAGCCGCCGGCACGACCGGGCACCACAACCTCATCGCGCTTATTATTAGCGTTTCCTGACGACACAGGCGATGACGGCCTGGGCAAAGCCGCCGGGAGTTCCGGATCAAGGGAAACAAGAAGTGAGTTATCTTCCTTTGCGCCCGGTATAACATTATAATCAAGAGTCTTCTCGGCGTAACCCTTGGCAACTATGCGTATGGTCCCGGTACCACAAATTACAGTATTTTCCCAGAAGCCGCTGCTGTCTGTTTTGCCTGCTATCTGACCGCGCATCCACAGGTAGGCATCGCCTATAGGCTTTTGCGTGGCCGTTTCCTTCACTATAACTTTTAACGTTGTATCGCTGTATTCCATGTGGCCGGCAAGTTCGCCGGTTTCGCCGATTTCAAAGTTCTTAAAAGTCAATAATTTATATTCCTTGCCCGCATCGAAAACTATTTTGAATTTGCCCCGCGGCAACGCAAACCTCACCGGTTTATCACTGGTTATTTTCTTCTCGGCCGAAAACGAATTGCCTGTTCCGGTTATCTTGACCGTGGCGCCGACAGGCTTTCCAGGCTCATCCTTTATGCCGACTTTTACCTTAAGCCACCGATTCATTACGACAAAAACCTTGTTGTCGGATTCCTTGTCAACCTTCAGCGTTCTTCTCGTTTCTTCGTATCTCCCGTTAGCGTCGGTAAGGCGCAGCGAATATTCCCCGTTTTTAAATGGAATTACGGCGGGAGTCATGGCGCGCCGCTGCGGCTCGTCATTTACGTACACCGACGCCCCGTTGGGCGAGGAAGTGATGTTGTAACGTTTAAAAAGCGCGCCGGCAAGATTAAATGTTTTGACACCGCTTTCGCTTGTTATGTCGTACTTCCAGTAAACTTTATCAATGCCTGAAAATATTTCACTATCCGTGGCACGGGTGAAATCAAGGCTGCACTGGCCCTCGTGAGATTCCTTTGCCTCTGAACCGAGATTCTCATAACCGGACAACATGAGTTTTACCGTGTGTTCACCCGCGACTAAATCTCCTTTCCATGGAGTAACGCCGAACTTATTGCCGTCAATAAACACATCCGCGCCGGAAGGATCTGAATTGATATTAAGAACAAATTCAAAAACAATATTTATGCGCTGCGCGGTTTTGGAACCGGCGCCTTTTTCTTCTATCTTTATGACACGCTCGAAAGGCTTATAGCCTTCCTTTTCAGCTGTAAGCACATAACTTTGCGGTATGACCTTTCTTAATTCTACAGGGTAAACGGAATCCGCATTTGACAATATATACTTGCCATCCCGTGTCTGCAACGAAACACGGGCGCCACCCGGCACGGTTGTTATAACGACGTCGGGCGGGTAAAGGTGCGCGTAAATATTTTTACCCAGCGGCGTAATCTGCATGAACGTATCGGCGGCCATAAACAATACGGCGGCAATCGCAACAGCTATAGAAATGCGCAACATCCGCTTTTTGTAAACCTTGAACTTTTTTGCCAGCCAGTCGCCTACTTCTTCGAATACCGTTTTGCCGCGCTCTTCCACCTTATGCTCCGCTACCGCTGCCGGGGCCGGCGCTTTTTTCCGCTCGGGAACACGTACCTTTACCGGCGGCGCCGCCGGAGCGGGATCACTGCTCTTTACCTCAAGCGACACAGTATCCTTAGGCGCTTCCGCATCGCCAGAAGTAACCGGCGGCTGCGCCGGTTGTTCCGGGGCGGACTGATCGCCCATGATAAAATCCCTGCAGTAAATCCTTTTTACATCCTTATCGCTTTTGACATCCTGAAGATTTATCTGGCGTACCCAGTCAAGCAACGTATCTTCGCCTTCCAGCTCTTCGGCCATTACCTTGCTTGTAAATGCCGCAAGTTCCGCGGAAAGCTCTTCTGTTTCCTTGAATTTAAGCAGCCTGCGCAGATCGCGGAACATTTCAAGGGCCGTCTGGTAACGTTTCTCCCTGTCCTTTTCCAAGGCTTTAAGCGCGATCTCTATAAGTTCATGCGGCACCTGCATGTCCTCAAGCGGCTTTAGATCTATTTTTCCTTCCGTAACCTGCTTGTGTATGGCGTCCGAAGTTCCCTTGTAGAGCTGCAAATTGGAAAGCATCTCATAAAGCACGATGCCGACCGAATATATATCCGAACGGTGATCAATGTCGGAATCGCCGTGAATCTGTTCCGGCGACATGTAGGCATACTTGCCGGTTATTATACGTTGCTTGCTCTTGCGTCCCAGTTCCTCGGCTGTCTTTGCAATGCCGAAATCGCTCAGCTTCACGTTGCCGTCAAAAAATATCATTACGTTGCCGGGCGAAGCATCCCTGTAAACTATGCCGTAGGGCTTGCCTGTTGTAACGTCCTTGGCAAGGCGATTGGCGTAATCAAGCGCTTTTAGCATGGAACCGCATATGAAAACCGACAGCTCCCACGGCAATTTCATTTGTTTTTCGGCGCATTTTTTAAGCAGGTGTCCCAGGTCGCGCCCCACTACGTAATCCATTACGATATAGTACGACCCGTTATCACCCTTCCAGAAATGCTGGACGCGCACGATATTGTCGTGAATCAGGTTCTTTGCGATCAGCGCTTCCTTGTAAAACATCTCTATAAATCTGGTTTCGGCAAAATCTTCAAGCAACTCCTTGATTACCACGAAATTCTTCAGGCTAAAATCGAACGCTTCCCATACAATGCCGAAACCGCCCTGGCCTATTTTTTTGATAACCAGGTACTGGTCGTTGAAGATTATCTGTTCTTTAGGTTTTTTCTCTGACATCGCAGTTATTTTCTCCCTGGAAATTTATACAACGAACGTCGGCGAACGAAAAGAAAAACCCCATCGCTTTATCCCTGTATTTCAGCCCGCCTCCGATTTACGGAACTGCATCTGATTGGGATAAATGAACGGAGCTTATGTTTCATTATGTGGTCATGGTGTCTATTTAGCAGTTTGAGGTCATTGAGAACGCAGCGAAGCAATCTAGACGTTGCTCCTGATGAAAGGCGAGATTGCCGCGCCCTTTGGGCTCGCAATGACGACGACAACTTCTAAACGCTAAAAAGACACTGGTTATGCTTTCGTAAAGGTATACTATATATAGCAGATAAATTTATTGTTGTCAATGCTATATTTTAAGCAAAATAAATCACAAAATCAGCTTAAAATGCTATGCAATATCGAATCCGGGATTATGCCGCTTTCAATGTATCACCCACCGAATCGGCGTTAAACATTTGTTCCTTCTTTATATTTTCCTGCTTCATTTTTCGTTCGGCAAGGCTTGGAATAAGCTCTATAAGCGCATTTATGGCCGCGGCGTCATTTTCCGGCCGGCTGCATAACTCTTTTATCTTCAAGTTAAGACGGCCGTAAAATCGGGCGGGCGTATAATTGCCGTATTGTTCGGTAAATGATTCGGCGGTTATCGTCGCCCCTTCCGTCGCGGTTCCAAATTTTCGTTGCAGCAGCAATTTTTGGCCGAGAATCTTTTCATGGGTGAAATCGGCAAGCTCAACATTCTTAAGCTTATTTAGCGCAAGCATACGCTCAATCACGGCTTTTGAAAACTCTTCGGATAATGCCGGTATCTCGTCCGTTCTTCCCGCTTTTTCAAGGTCAAGCTTCATCTTTTCCAAATACGTGTTTGCACAGCCTATCTTTTTATCTTTAATGGCCATGAAAGCATTGCCCTTGCAAGCCGCTTGCACAAGGATATCGAGGTCAGCTTCGGACACAGCGAGGCTGTTTCTTGCAAACGAGTGCGCCACGTTTCGGACGTATTCGCGGTCTATCACATCCGCGCTGTGCATACTCAGAATCATAGTCCTGAAAAATTCGGTTATGCCGATTAACTCCAGCATATCCCTCTCTCCGCCTTTCATCAGCCGCGCAAGTTCGCTGGATTTGAGGGTTTTGTTGATATTTCCGGATTTGCCGTACATACTCCGCAACTGCTCCATGGTTTCATACCCGCTTATTATGTCCGACTCTTCTATTTTATCGTCCAGGGTGTGAATGAGGAATTTATTACCGGCATTTTCAGAGTATATAAATCCCATCTCTATGTAGCGGTCGCCATCCGCCGCGGCTTGCCCGCAATTGACGCAAATTTCAACACCATTCTTTCTTGCAAGTTCGGACATTTTGCCGATCGCATCCTCGCCAAGCATATTTATGACAAAATCATCTATTATTATCATTGCGCCCATTGTTTTGTCGGAGACACGTATATTTTCAATCAACTTCTTTTTGACAGCCTCTTTGCCGCTATTACGATCAATGTCTAAATATAAACTGTTGGAACGCCCCATCACAAAACTCTCGGAATTTCTCACCGCCATGAGTTCGCCAAGTTTTACGGATATCGAATCCCGCAGTCTCATGCCCGGCATTTCTTCAAACACGCCGCCGGAGACTACCATGCTGCCGTCCTTGCCATAATGCATCTCTTTACCGGAAGCGGCATGATCAACAATCAAGCCGGTATTAAAACCGGCGGCTTTCAAATCCACATTCGCTGATTTTAGAAGCCTTCTCAACCTACGGGTCAACCTCCTGCCGCCTGCAATATTCCCTTTGTTTGTTATCGCCTCATTGACAGCATGTATGGCATCTCCGCCATCCACACCGTCAACGAAGAATACCAGCGCACCATCCTTTACAGCCACCCATACTGTTTTGCCATTTACGTTTATCCCAAAATTTTTCCAATCCCAATCCCCGCCGGATTCCGGCATTTCTTTCACTATATACATATTGATATATTCCCGCCCGTTATCATCAACCACCGCCGCACCGAACTTATCAACAACTCCGGCAAGGCCGGATGATTTAACATAGTGCCAAGCCAGCAGAACAGTATCAAGTTTATTCGCATTTGGCCTGCGGAACCCCTTGCCAGCCGCCAACGCCAGCGGCATAAACCTGTGTGCTGCCGATGCGTGCCATGTTGTTTGCGGAAGAGTTTCTATAATTGTTGTTTTTACATTTTTTCTCTCTTGCGGTGGCAATCTGGAAAACTTTTCAAGCAATTGCGGCACAAGGGCATCCCGCTCCTTTTCCGACTTAAAATCTACCCCGAATACGGCGCAAATGCCGTCAAACAACTTCGTCCGCGGAATGTCCGCGGAATACTTACCGGAATAAGCGGCCATCAACTCGTCTACAATGGCATTAACGGGAGCAAAAGCCTTTTCATTTTTTATTCGTTCAAATTCCAGCGCGATTGCATTTCTTAGTTTTTGTGTGAATATCCGTTTCATTTGCCGCGTATCCGCAGCAGGGTATTCGCCAAAATATTCTGCGCCTTTGATCAAGTCTCCAGCCATTTTACGCAATACCGGCGGGTTCAACAAATCGCTTTCAATATTTTTATCCCGCCCCCCATGGAATTTGTGCAATCTATAGATTTCCCCGAGCCCTCTTAATTCATAAAGATGCTCCATCCTGCGCTCGCGCGCAATAATCTCGTTTTCTTCCATGCCCGCCGGCTCATTACCAAGCGTCGAGAATTGCTTATAAGCTAAAGCCCGCCCGACAGGATCATTCGCATAGAATAGTTCAATAAATCCATCTATTTGCGCCTGGCCGGGTTTTTGGCCTGCAACTACGGGATTTCCAAGGAGGACTAACGGCATTTCTTCTTGTTCATCATAATTTACCTGTTTTTTAGTCATAAATTCAGTCAGCGAAAATATCCACCAGATATTTTGAATTAACAGGCCAATGTCCAGGAGTCTTGACTCATTTAACAACCCATCCACTATCTTGACTTCTATTGAATCCGGGTGTTCGTCACAAACATGAATCATCTTTACATGGTCCCGCGAATCTGCAACATCAAGAACAGCAGAGTCGGCTAACGTTTCAACTTTGCCGCGCAAAGCTAATGCACGCGGCGAATAATCAAAACTTTGTTGCGCACGCGCAGGCCCTTCGTATAATGCCCTGCTGTATCCGCGCCCGGCTAAAGCACGCCACATAGCCTCGTATACTTTTACTATGCGTGCCAACTCAAAATAGTTTACATTTAGCCGTTCATCCTTTGTTTTGGATATTTGGCCGGTATGCATATGTATAACATAAAAGCCGCCGGGCAATGCCTTCTGAATATCCTGGATGCCTCGTATGATATTGCGCCAATCGGAAGGCAAATTCTGGTAAGGTATGCCTGCATCGCGCCAAGTCTTAATTTCATAACTCATGCCATTGGACGCCCCCTTGCCGGGCACTAACTCCCAATGTGGGGGCAGCACCTTCTTAATTTCATTAAGGACGGAATCGGCCTGTTCGGGACTAACTGTACTCCCCCGCGATAATTTGAGCTGATCAGAAACCAGGAAGTACAATTCAAAACCCATAGTTATATCGCCGGGAAATGCCTTAGTTATTTCGTCTACGTAATCAATATCCACGGCTCCGGCGCCAGGCTTTCCCGGGTTCAGGGCAGTGCCAGATTTACCAGAAATTTCTCCACGAGCATCCTTTTTTACCGTCAGCGGTGCGTTGGCTTTTGTGCCGGCGCCGAAGAAGAGGTTGTAGATGGCGTGGGTTGAGGCGTTGGCGAGGTATGTTATAGGGATGTCGCCGGTGAGCTGCCAGGCAAGCCAGGTTGCCGTCCAGATTATGCCGGCTCCGGCGATGCGGTAGTAATCCCCATCGGGCTTGAGACTGCCCGTCGCGGCAGCAATAATCAGTTTCAATGTGTGAACAACTATGTCCCACACCGCAATAAACGGCGCCACGACAAGCTCCGTCCAGCGATCCATAACATTCTGCTCAGTAACTATCGCCGGCTGATAGCCAATACTGCCAAGCGCGAATCTCAATACTTTCCCTGATATGAATCTACCAAGTGTGTACGTATGCGATAAGGTTAACGCGGCGGGGACTTCCACTATATTACCCCAGTCAATTGAATCAATGAGTTTTAAATTTTCTACCTGTTCCGTTACGACTCTTCGGGCGTTGGGATACAACGTATTGTCATTATACATTTCAAGGTTCAGCAGTATGATTTCCAGGTACCAGAGGCGGTATATGTCGGGCAGTATTGATAATTCATCCGGCGTAAGAGGTGTATTTGTGTTTGCCTGGTAGGCGGCGATAAATTTACGGATTTTTTCCGCGCCGAGGCTTGTGCCGTCTGTGTGGCTTTCGGTTATGCAACCGTTTGCCAGGTCGCGCACACGGGCATCTTTTCTTGCATATTCCCAGTCTACGACGGCGGGTTTGGCGCGGCCTCTGGCATAAAATACCAAATTATCCTGGTGATAATCTCCGTGTATAATGGTTTGCGGAAGGCGATCAACCACGGCGGGAGTGATGTTGCGGCGAATGGTTTCAATATTATGTTGAAGATTTTGCAGGTTGTCAAAACAAAGCTTCTCAACATTTGAATAGGGCGGCCCGCGCCGCCGCAACTCTATTAACAATCTCTCTAATTTTTCGAGGCGTTCATTCATGTTGAATATGCCGATAACGGGCGGCAATTCATTTTGATGATACTCCCGGCCAGCCGGATGAAAATCTTTAAGCACATCGTGAATTTTAGCAAGTGTTGCCGCACTTGCCTCAAGATCAACGCCGTCAACCTCGCCCCAATGAAGGCTTCTGCCCGGGAGATATTCATATAACACATATTTATCTCCCCCGATTTCAGAAGTGTAATTCCCGGATCTTGCGGGAAGTATTCTGCTGGCCCGCATACCTGCGCCTTCCAGTGCGCCGACAATAGAGGCCTCATATCCAACAAGGCCATCGTTATTGCGATAGCGCGGTTTTTTAAAAACGAATGAACCCTTGTCAGTCCTGATTAAGAACACGTTATCTCTGAGCGTTCCGGCTTCGATGACATTCTTTCCAATATCGTACAATTCAAGAACTTTATTAAGAATCGCTTCATCAACCGCGCCACCCTGGTACTGCGGATATGGATTGCTTTCCCTGCCTTTTATAAAATCTCGCACACCCGGGACATTTACTATTGCGCTTATAAGAGCATTGCCTTTGGCGATTTCGGCTAACCTGTCCTGGCGCACGGCATGGCCTTTGATTATTTCCTGAAAATGGTCGGAAAGCTGGCTGAGATCCTCGGGTGATATGCTCTCTTTTTGAGCGATAACGGCCTGCACGCCCGTATTGCTTGCGATACGCCATATTAAGCCGTTACTGTCGAACATATCATTTCTTCCAGCCCATACTGAAAAGGTTTTTACCAACTGATACACCAGTTCGACGCTTAACAACTGGTTGGGAAGCGTTCTTATTTTTGAAGCGAGCCGCGCGGCTTCGGTTACTGCCAACTCAAGCGCAGCCTTGTCAATTAATGGATTGGATA
>MGVF01000037.1 GCA_001800355.1 Elusimicrobia bacterium RIFOXYA2_FULL_50_26 | reverse complement strand
AGCCTCTTTCCTGCCTACCAGTATTTTCGCTTCCTTGTTTTCAATCGTTGCGATTTTAGGAGATGAAATAAGATTGGTCTTTCCCACGCTCTGGAGCACGTCATATAGCGTTGTGAAATTATCCACCGCAAGCGTCCCCACGCTTAACCGCACGCCGGATGCGCCGACATTTAATGCGCTAAGATTTCCGCTTACTTTTCCCGCTATCGAATAATCGTTTACTTTGTCGAATATGTATTCCCAGTTTACGCCCATGTTAAACTCGTCGTTAAGCATGATCTGCATGATCTTGGCTTCTATCAGCACTTCTTTCGGGCGACGGTCCAGCGAGGCCACCAGCGACGAAATTTCCTTTATTTTCGCCGGGAAATCGGTAACAATCAACTGCCCGGAGCGCTCGTCCATCTGCACGTCGCCGGTGCCGGGGCTGACAACGTTCTTCAGTTTTTCGACGACATCCTTAGGCTGCGAGTAATCCAGCCTGAAAATCTTCGTCTCCGTAGGTATGTCCAGGCTGGAAATGAGATTCTTTATCAGACCTATGTTTTCCACCGTGTCTATAAGAAGAAGCGAGTTAGTGCCGGAGTCGGTAACGATCATGCCCACCTTGCTGCGAAGGGGGGTGATTATCTTTTCGACGGCCGTTGCCCTGGCAAAATTCAGCCGCACAAACTCAACCCGCGTCGTATCGTAAAATCGTTTTCCGAACAGCCGTTCATAGTCCTGGGACGTCATAACCTTAAACACGTTTCCCTCGCGCACGTATGCGAGCTCGTTCATCTCGAGGATCATCTTAAATGCGTCCAGCGCGTCAACTTCCTGCAAATAAATGGTAACGTTACCGCGCACATTGTTGGATGCTACGATACTCAAGCCGGTTTTCTGGGAAATTATTTTGATCGCGGAGAAAATATCCGCCCCGCGCAGGTCAAGCGAGATCCTGGCGGTTTTAAGATTTTTCTCAGGAGATGAATCGTTGGTTTGCGCCGGGGGTTGGCGCGTTTCAGCGGCCGGGGATGGGATTGGCGAAAGAGGCGTTTGTGCGCGCCCGGACGGTTCAACTGGCGCCGGGCTTGCAGTGCCCGAGCTTTCGATAACCGTCGGCGAACCGGTTTCTTGCAAAGGCGGAGCCGAAATGTCTCTCGCCTCTATGCCGACCCTTTCAAACAGCGCTATCCATTCTGGGAACTGCATGTCTTTTTTCGGTTCAAGGCCAAGCTGTTTGAAAACCTCTATCCAGTTATCCTGGCGCAGGTTGCCCCTGGTCTGACGGGAAATTTGCGCTATGGTTTGCTGCACATTGACAAATTTCTGTAAAAGCCCCGGCGAGGAAGGAAGTTTAACGTCTTCGAGCGCGGCAGCCCACTCCTGTTCGGTCATGACGGCAAACTCCGCGCGAAGCGCGGTAAAGCATAACGCGGTAAGAAGAGCGGTTAGAACAAGAGGCCGAATTATCTGGATTTTCATGTCGTACCCCACTGTGAATTTAATGGTATTATATCAATAAAACACCCTGCAAGGCAAGGTGTATCTTTCGTGTCTCTTCAGCGTTTTGAAGTTGTCGTCGTCATTGCGAGCCCAAAGGGCGCGGCAATCTTGCTTTTTGTCAGAACTAACGTCGAGATTGCTTCGCTTCGCTCGCAATGACCGCAAACTGCCAATCTTGATAATACCGGCACATTTTTGCTACTATTTGATGGAGACAACCACATGAAAAAAACGTTACTGGGGCAACTTCTTCTTCGCAACGGGTTAATCGACGATCTCAAATTGCAGGCGGCGCTGGCCGAGCAAAAAAATGCCGCAGAGCGCCTGGGAAAAATTCTGCTGCGCCGCGGGTGGGTAAAAGATACCGATGTAACCGCCGCACTCGCCGCTCAGTTCGGCCTGTCCGTCGTTGAATTATCCGGCCAGGCCATTGACGCCGCCTTAGGCGCAAAAATTTCCGCAAAGTTTGCCTACCGCCATAAAATCATTCCTTTGAAGCAGGAAGGGCGCGTTCTTACCATAGCTGCCTCTGACCCGCTTGACCTTCACACCTTCGACGATATTCGCCTGCTCCTGGGCTGCGATGTTACCGTTACGCTGGCCACGGAAGCTGAAATACTGAAAGCGTTACGAAAACTTTATGGCGTCGGCGCGGAAATGATAGAGCAGATGGCCTCCGGCGACAAAGCGGCCATGGCCGACGACGGCGCGGATACGGGCGTCGGCGTGCTTGAAACCGACGAGGATTTTGCCATAGTGCGGTTTGTTGACCAGATTATCCGCGAAGCGTACGCCGATCGCGCCACCGACATTCATATCGAACCGTTTGAAGACGATCTTCTCCTGCGTTATCGCATTGACGGCATCCTGCACAAAGCGCCGACGCCTGTTGCGGTAAAACAATTCCAGTCTGCCATCATTTCGCGCATCAAGATAATGGCCAATATGGACATCGCCGAAAAACGTCTGCCGCAGGACGGCAGCATCCGTTTCAGGATTGACGGCGCCGATATTGACCTGCGCGTCTCAACCCTGCCGATTTTGCACGGGGAAAGCGTTGATATCCGTCTGCTTCCGCGCACGCAGATGCTTCTTGGTTTGGAACAACTCGGCCTTCCCCCGGATCATTTATGCCAATTAGCCGCATTGATAAAGCGGCCGCACGGCATCATTCTTGTTACCGGCCCGACGGGGCATGGTAAAACCACCACTCTTTACGCATGTCTAAACCGCATCAATTCTCCCGACAAAAAAATTATTACCGTAGAAGACCCCGTGGAATACCAGTTAAAAGGCATAAACCAGGTTTCGGTGCATAGTAAAATAGGGCTTACGTTCGCCAACGGCCTGCGCTCCATCCTCCGGCAGGACCCGGATGTAATCATGGTAGGCGAAATCCGCGACCAGGAAACAGCGGCAATTGCCATCCGTTCCTCACTGACAGGCCACCTGGTTTTCAGCACGCTTCACACGAACGATGCGCCGGGCGCCATAACGCGGTTGGTTGATATGGGTATAGAGCCGTACCTTGTGTCATCTTCCATAGAAGCGGTTATCGGCCAGCGGCTTGTGCGGCTGCTGTGTCCCGCCTGCCGCAAGGAAGATAATCCCGGCCGCGAGTTTCTTGCGCGCATCGGGTTTCCCGCGGGATTTAGCGGTAAAATTTATGCACAGGGGCCGGGCTGCGAGGCCTGCCGCCATACCGGCTACAAAGGCCGCACGGGCATTTACGAGCTGTTGCGCATGGACGATCACATGAAACAGCTTGTGCTAAATAAAACATCCGCAGGAGCCATAAAAGAGGAAGCCGTGACGCGCGGTATGCGCACGCTGCGCGATGATGGTTGGAGCAAGGTGCAGGCGGGGCGAACTTCGATAGAAGAGATTATACGCGTAACGCAGGAGGGCGACGGCGCCGAATGACATTATACCGCTACACCGCAAAAAATGTGTCGGGCGCATCGGTTTCAGATATTGTTGACGCCGACACGCCCAAGGCCGCCGCTTTAAAGATACAAGCGCTGGGTTTGTATCCAGTTACTATACGCGAGCCGGAAGATAAAACGGGCTTTCGCAGGTTTTCATTGCCGGGGTTTGCCAGGATACGTTCAGGGGAAATAACACTTTTTACCTGTCGCCTGGCCGATTTGCTGCATGCCGGTATGCCGCTTGTGCGTTCCCTCGGCGTTCTTGAACGCCAGACGAAAAACGCGGCGCTAAAGGAAATTTTAGCCGCCTGTTGCGGCGAAATCCAGGGCGGCCGCGCGTTTTCGGAAACGCTGCAAAAATATCCGGATTTGTTCCCGCAGATTTACACCGGCATGGTGCGCGCAGGCGAATACGCCGGGCTTCTGGAGGCGGTGCTGCGGCGGCTGGCCGAGTTTCGCGAAAAGGAAGAAGAACTCAAACACAGGCTGCAATCGGCGCTTACTTACCCCGCGGTCATGCTTCTGATGGGATTCGTAAGTATTATTTTTCTTCTCGTCTTTGTTATCCCGAGGTTTGAGATAATGTTTGCGGATATAGGCCAGCAGCTTCCCCTGCCCACGCGCATTCTTGTGCTGGCAGGCCTTATTTTAAAAAATTATTGGTACATTTATATTCCCGCCGCGGCGGCTGGCGCTTTCTTTTTGCGCCGGTACATGCAAAGCGACGCCGGCAAAAGCGCGTCCGGCCGCCTGTTTTTGCGCATCCCGCTTATCGGCGGTATTCTCAGCAAAGAGCTGGCCGCCCGCTTTGCGCGGATGCTGGCCGCGCTGCTTGCAAACGGCGTCCCGCTGCTCGAAGCGCTTGCGATGGTTAAAAGTTCCACGGGCAACGCGCTTGTCTCCGAAGAGATAACTTCGATAAGCGAAAGCGTGCGCGAGGGCAGGGGAATTGTCGCGCCGTTACGGCGCAGCGTTTTCTTTCCGCCGCTTGCGGCCGATATTGTAGCCATCGGCGAGGAAACGGGAAATCTGGAAGGGGCGTTAAACCGCATGGCCGACGTGTACCAGCGGGAAGTGGACTATTCGTTAAAAACGCTCACCTCGCTTGTCGAGCCGCTGATTATACTTGCGATAGGGCTTCTGATAGGTTTTGTGGCCATGGCCTTGCTGCTGCCCGTGTTCCAGATAAGTTCGGGAACACATTGAGGTTCCTTCTCCCCGGCGGGGAGAAGGGCAGGATGAGGGGGAAATCGCCGCAATATTGAACCACCCCTCACCTTAATCCTCTCCCCGGAGGGGAGAGGAAACTGATTTGGTGGAGATAAAAACCTTAGCTAAACGGCATTGACATCAAGGAGAAATAAATGAAAAATAAAAAGCCGGGTTTTACGCTTATTGAGATAATGCTGGTGATAACGATAATAGGCATCCTTGCGGCGGTGGTTATACCGCGGCTTACAGGCCGAAGCGAAGAAGCGCGCATTTCGGCGGCCCGGCTCCAGGTAGAGAACCTCGGGCTTGCGCTTGACGCCTTCGAGCTGGACAACGGCCGTTTCCCTGCCATGGAGGAGGGGCTGGACGCGCTTTTTGAAAAGCCGGCTGCCATCGAAAAATGGAAAGGCCCTTACCTGAAAAAGCGCATAGGCGGCGATCCGTGGGGAACGCCTTACCTGTACCGTCGCCCGGGCATACACAATTCCGATTACGATCTTGCTTCCTTCGGCCCGAACAAAATTGAAGGCGGTAATGACGACATTGCGAACTGGGAAGAATAATGAAAAAACGCGGGGGGTTTACCATTATCGAGATATGCCTTGTCGGAGTCTGTATCGGCATTTTCTTTGCGTTAAGCTGGCCGGCCATGCGCTCTTTTGCGGCCGCTTCGGCGCTTGAAGGCCAGGCGCAAACGCTTGAGGCGATAATCGCTTATGCGCGCGATACGGCTGTTTTCGAGGGCCGCAATTATCGCATTGATTTCGACACGGACGCAAAAATGTATTCCCTGCTTTTTGAAAAGGACGTCGTAAACGAACCCGGTGTTTTCGCGCCGGTAAAAGATTCCCTGCATCATCGCCGGAAATTGCCGCGCGGCATGGAAATAACAGTCGCTTCTCCCGGGTCAATCGTTTTTAAACCGGATGGCAGCTCCGCCGATTTCGCAATCGAGCTGCGAAACGCGGCCGGCAACCGCATCCATCTGTCACTCGACGGAATAATGGGAAAATGCATAATTCAAAAGCATGTCTCTTGAGCAGTTTTAGGTCATTGCGAGCGAAGCGAAGCAATCTCGAAGTTGCTTCTGATGAAAAGCGAGATTGCCGCGCCCTTTGGGCTCGCAATGACGACGACAACTTCAAAATGCTAAAGGGGCATTCAAAAGCAATGACAGGTTTTACGCTTATCGAAGTAATGGTGGCGCTGGCGGTGCTTGCCGTTATACTCGGCGCCTCGTTACAGGCGGTAACCGCCTGCCTTGGCGCCGGCAAAACGGCGCGCAGCGTTTGTTCGGCCGCCGCCGCCGGGCAGGAGGCTCTTGCCGGAATTTTTCTACGGCAATGGGATGCGTCGCCGCAGGGCGATGAACGTGCGCAATATAAGTATAATGCTGTGTCCGAAGAGCTTTCAAAATATGTCAAGCGATACTTTATAACCATACAGTGGCGGCAGGCGCAGATGCAGAAAGAAGCCGGGATAATGACTCTTGTCGCCACGCAGAATCCGGGATGAAAAAAAACGGCCTGACGCTATTGGAATTGCTGGTTGCGGTTACAATACTTGCGACGGTAAGCGCCGTGGTTTACCAGTCGTTTCGCGCTATCATACGCGCATCCAGAACCGTGCAGGAGCGCGCGTGGGTTAATCAAAACCTGCGCCGGGCATGGCGCGAGATATCGTGCGATCTTCGCTGCGCTTTCGTCTCGCAATCGGGCGATGCGATGGCTTTCAGGGGATATGCCCGAACACATCCGGGCAGCGAATCAAGCCGCGTCGAATTCGTCACCTGGCGCAGGCATGGCAATCTCATGGGGCTTGTGCGCGTCGAATACTACATTGATGCCGACGCCGCTACGCCGGAGCGCGGGCTGGTAAGAAAGGTATTGGGATTTCCGTCGCCGAGGACAAAACCCTTTGAAGCGGAGCTGTCCGTAGTCGCGCCGCTTGCGCAGTCGCTGAAACTTGAGTATTTCGACGGCAAAACATGGGCGGACGAATGGGCGGCAGGCGGAACAAATCAGTATGCGCAATACCGCAATCAGTTGCCGCTGCTTGTAAGGATTACGCTGAAATTCGATGAAAATGAAATGGATCCATCTCATGAAACAATCAGCACAGTTGTCCCTGTTTTCGCAAGCGACTTGCCGAAAACCAGGAAATTCTAGCGGCGCGGCTCTGGTTGCGTTGTTGTGGATTGCCGTTGCGCTGGTCAGCACGGTGCTTGCGTGCGCTTATGCAACCCGGCTTGAATTGCGGCGCGCCCATTATCCGTTGCATGAAATGCAGGCGTTGGGAATCGCGGCGGCGGGCGTTCAATGCGTAATTGCCGAATTACAGCAGGAAAACAATGATTTTATCGCGCTATCGCAGCCGTGGAAACGCGCGGCCGGGGCGTATGCGCAGTCGCTGGAGACAGCCGGCACGCTGGTTGTATCGGTGGAAGACGAGGACGGCAAGCTGAATCTTTCCAGCGCCGGGGATGAACTGCTTAATCGCCTGCTGATGATGTTAAATTACGCAAACCGCGGGCAATTTATTGACTCGCTTCGGGACTGGCAGGATGCCGATACTGTCTTGCGGCCGTCGGGCGCAGAGGAATTGTATTACCAGGCATGCGAGCCGCCGCGCCACTGCAAAGACGCGCCCCTGGATTCAGTGGAAGAGCTTGCGCTTATACGCGGCAATGACGGGCAGAATATGCCAGGCGCCATTTTAAACACGGTAACAGTTTACTCCGGGGGAAAAATTAACATCAATACCGCTTCCACGGATGTTCTTGCCGCGCTGTTAGAAGGCAATCATCCCCTGGCGCAGGCGGTAATCGCTGCCCGCAGCGGCCCCGACGGGATTGACGGCACAGCCGACGATACGCCGTTTAAAAAAGAGGATATGCTGAAATCCCTGGCCGGCGGAGAGCTCTTTGGCCGTATCGCTTCGCAAATTACCGTGCGTTCATCATTTTTCAAGGTTCGTTCCGTCGGGAACACTGGCGGCGCGGCCAAAACCGTGGAAGCCATGCTTGAGAAAATCGGAAGCGTCATACACATCCGTTACTGGCGGGAATTATGACAGTTAATAATTATTTTATCATAATCGAATGGAACAGCGTCGCTATTCGTATTGCGCGCTGCCGCCGTCAAAAATCCGGAGCCGTCATCACCGATCTTGTCGAAAAGCCGCTCACATTTTCTTCGGATGAAGAAGAACGCAAACAGGTAGCTTCGGCTCTCGGGTCATTGCCGGCCGGTTTCGGCATACAAAAGTACCCGGTTACGTTGATAGCGCCGCGGCACCAGGTTTTTATGCGCGCCGTAACTCTGCCGCCGGCAGACGAGCGGGAACTTGAATGCATGCTGCGTTTCGAGCTTGAAAAATATATCATGTTCCCGGCGGAAGAAGCGACACTGGGCTATTATTCAACAGGCGCCGCCAATGCTGTTTCTGCGGGCGCCGTCATGCTGCTGGCGGCCCGCACTGAAATGCTGCGCCGTTACGATGAAATCCTTCGTTTTGCCGGCGCTACGCTTGAACGCATCAGCGTAACATCAACTGCTTTTCAGAAATTATTTTCGCAAAACGCGTCGCCGGCCGAAACGTTCGCGTTTTTCTTTGCCGGCGACGATGCCTGGGAAATAGATTTTTTTGTGCGCGGCGTAGTGGTATTCAGCCGCAGCCTGAGGTATCGCTCACAATTACCAGGCGAAGACTGGAAAAAAGAATTGGCCAATGAAATATCGCAGTCCCTGGCCGCGTTTGCGGTAACGTATCCGGGGACTTTCGATAAACACATTTTTGTCGCCGGGCGTTACCGCGACGAAGCCGTCGCCTCTCTTGCCGGACATGCCGGTTACGAGGTTTCTATTTTAAAGGCGGCGCCGTTACCGGTTTTTCCGGAGGGAGCCGCCGCCGACGGACGTTTTCTTTCGCTGGCCGGCGAAACGTTTACGGATGCAAGTTCGGTCAACCTCCTGCCGGACGCTGAAAAAGCGGCGCTTGCGCGGCGTAAGGAAAGGCGCACAATTTTACGCGCCGCGGCGATTGCCGGCGCAATTATTGCCGGCGCAGCCGTTTTTTATTTTACGACAAACTTTGCCGCGTTGCAAAAAAACCGGAAAGTTACCCGGCGGTTGGACGCGGCCAGGCATGAGTTCGCCATGCTGCAAAAGAAATCCGGCCAGCTTGCCGTTGCCGATAAATTTTCAGCAGATGCATTTTTACCGCTTGAGATATTGAGGGAACTCAACTCGATTATACCTTCAAACGCTTATTTGCTGCAGCTACGCTACGAACGAGAGCAGTCAACATTGCTGATCAGGGGACGCACAAATTCCTACGCGGCGGTTTCGCTTATAACCGGGCGGATGGTGCGTTCGCCCTATTTTTCACATGTTGCGGGCAAGGGCGCCCGCCTTATTAAAGTAGAGGATAAAAACCTTGTTGATTTCGAGATTGAGGCTGCGGTAAGGACGGATACATCACATGGCGTTAAATAAAAGGGAACAAACCCTGCTTATCATAACCGTGGCTGTGGCCGCCGCGGCTGCCGTTTATATGTTCATACCCGTGCAAATGGGGCGCATACTGCCGTCCATCGAAGGCGATAACCGCCAATCAGCCCGCCTGCTTTTGCTGGAGCAAAAGGACGATATTGTTCGCCGTCATGGTTTACTGTTCTCGCCCGCCTACTATAAAAATTCGCCCGAGGAGCAGCAGGTTCATTTCCAGGAAATCGTCGAAAAAACAGCCCGCTCCTGCGGCGTTACGGAAGTGCTTACGCTTCGCCCCATGGAACCGGTTGCCGCTGCCGGAGCGCGGGAACTGCCGTTGCAGATAGATATGAAATGCACGGCTTCCGCATTGACGGGATTTTTGCATCGCGTCGCTTCGCTGCCCGTGGCGGTGCATGTCAATAAAATGAACTTAAGCGCCGATGATGCAGACCCGCGCATGATTCGCGGCCAGTTTGTAATAACGCTTTTATGGATTGACGGGGGAGGAAGATGAAAAAGCTGGTTTTTATTTTCGCTGCCGTAGCGCTTTTGCCTGCCGGACGCGTTTATGCCGCGCCGGAGTTGTCGCGTTACCGCGCATTAACCGAACGTAATCTTTTCAAGCCTCTCTGGCAAAGCGCGCAACCGTCTATCCGGGATTTGGAAGCGGAGCGTAAAGCGGCATCGGAGTCCGCAAGGGTGGAACAGCAAAAACAACTGGAAGAATTGCGCAACCAGGAAGATGCCCGCCGGCAGGACGCCAAAAAACGTGAAATCGAATCCACGCTTATTATTACCGGAATAGTTAACGACGGACAAAACACGCTCGCCTTCATTAAAAACAGGGCTGACAACGACAAAACGCTGTCTCTTAAACAAGGCGAAACGATAGCCGATTGCGCCATAATCTCCATCAACACCGCAACCGGAACCGTAGTCCTGGACTACCAGCAGAAATTCCAAATCACACTAAGCCTCAACGGAGAATGAAGGAAATTTAAAATGAGTTCGGCAACAGGCTCTTGTTTAAGGCCACTAACCCGACTAAAATAAATGTACAAGGAATGTATGCCATCAATGAATCATAAAACAGGGTACCTTTACAGTTTTGTCCTTGCCCTGGTCGTCCTGGTTTCCATGCACTCATTTTATATGCCTGTCGCTGCGCCGGTGATAAGCGGCATATCCGGCACGATTATGCACGGCAGTACCGTTACCGTTTCGGGGAGTGGTTTCGGAATCAAAGCGCAGGCCGCGCCCATCGCATGGGATAACCTGGAATCCGGTGTTTGCGATAATATAGCCACTGTCGGTTCCTGGACGGCCACCGGCACGCTCGGTATAAACGATAACCACAACCGCAACCAGTTTTCCAACTTTAATGCCTTCCGGAATTTTGATGGAGATATTTCGCCATGGGGTGCGGTTAATGACGAGGCGGCGTTCCGGGGAGGAACTGACAGCCGGACATGGTATGTTCAATACTGGTTCTACCTGGATTCGGATTTCGAATTTGATGGCAATATCAATAACAGTCTTGGCAATATCAAGATTCTAAGAATGTGGTCTACATCCTCGGCAAGCGATAACTTTTATGTGCAGGCGTTGTGCAGGTACGATACCAATGCCGTGGTAGCGCTTGTTAATCAGGGTACTGATTGGAGCCCGGTTGTCGGAGGATACACGTGGGTGGACGAGGTTATGGGGTATGATAAGCCGGCGTATGTTGACAATAGCTATTTCGGGTGGCAGCACTACGAGAATGATATAAGCACGGGTGTATGGCACCTGTTTCAGTTTGAATACAGCGACAGCGATATAAGTACGCCAAACGGTGTGTTCAGGTGGTGGTTCAATGGAAAGCTCATTGTTGACAAGACGAATGTGCTGACCAGGAACACTACATATACATCGTTCAAGAGGCCGAGAATCGTAGGGTTTTATGATTCGCATCACGCGACAAACAACGACGGTTCGAACCATTTTTATATTGATGATGCCTATATAGACAATACGTTCGCAAGAGTTGAAATATGCAGTAATGCTTTATGGTCCGACAAGGGGCAGAGCGAGATCCAGATACCTGTATCGTGGTCCGCATCTTCTATCGCAGTTAATATAAACCAGGGAAGTCTTGCTGACGGGTCCACTGCATATTTATATGTTATTGATTCAGCCGGCGTGTCAAACGCCGTCGGCTACCCTATAACATTCGGCGGAAGCCTGCTTGGACATGACGACACGCCCTCTCCGCCTTCCGGCCTGATGGTAAAATAAAGAATTTAGGGGATGGAGTCAATTTGGAGTCTGTTGCCGAACTCATTTTTCCTGTCATACTCCGGCTTGGAGGAGTATCCAGAAAATTTTACCTACGACGCTGGATTGCCCGATCGAGTCGGGCAATGACGAAAAAGGGCGGAAACGGACTTCGGCAACAGACTCTTACTTAAGACCGTCCCCTAATTTTTGGTTTTGACATTGGGGATGTAATTTATTATAATCGACTGCTATGGATAGAACATGTTATTGCGGGGCTTTGAGGGCGCGGGATGTTGAGCGGCGGGTTGTGCTTTGCGGGTGGGTGCATTCGCGGCGCGACCATGGCGGCGTTATTTTTATTGATTTGCGCGACCGCGAAGGGATAGCGCAGGTTGTGTTTCAGCCGGAGAAAAGCGATATTTTTGCCTCGGCTGAGAAGCTGCGCAGCGAGTTCGTGTTGCGGGTTGAAGGGCTTGTGCGCAGGCGCCCCGAAGGCACGTTAAATGCAAATATCCCGACTGGCGAGGTTGAGGTTGTGGCCGAGGCGCTTATCATAATCAACGCCTGCCCGGCGCTGCCGTTTGAAATTTCCGATTATACCGAAGCTTCCGAGGAATTGCGGCTAAGGTACCGGTTCCTGGACCTGCGCCGCCCGGCCGTTCAGAAAAACTTTATATTCCGTCATAAAATATTACAGAATGTGCGCGCATTTCTTTCCGCGGCCGGTTTCCTTGAGATAGATACGCCCATGCTGACAAAATCCACGCCCGAGGGCGCGCGCGATTTTCTCGTTCCTTCGCGGATGAGCCCGGGCGCGTTCTATGCGCTGCCGCAATCGCCCCAGCTTTTCAAACAGATACTGATGGTTTCCGGCTTCGACAGGTATTTCCAAATCGCCAAGTGTTTCCGCGACGAAGACCTGCGTGCCGATCGCCAGCCGGAGTTTACCCAGGTTGACCTGGAAATGTCTTTCGTAGACGAGAACGACGTTATGCAGGCCACCGAGGGGCTGCTTGCCGCGATATTTAAAGAGGCGCTGGGAAAGGATCTTGAGCTTCCCTTTGCCCGCCTTTCTTATGACGAGGCCATGCTCCGTTACGGCAGCGACAAGCCGGACACCCGTTTCGGTATGGAGATAGCAGATCTTTGCGGCGAGTTGAAAAACTGCCAGTTTAAGGTGTTTGCCCAGGCTATTTCCGGCGGAGGCGTCGTGCGCGGAATCTGCGTGCCGGGCGGCGAGAAGTTTTCGCGTTCCGAGATTGACGGCCTCACCTCATTTGTGGCCGCCTATGGCGCGCGCGGGCTTGCATGGATGAAGGTTACGGCAAACGGCCCGGAATCCAATATCGTAAAATTTTTCAGCGCCGGCGAGCTTGAAGGCATACAGGGGAAGCTTGGCGCAAAAGCCGGCGATCTCTTGCTGTTTCTCGCCGATACGCCTGCCGTTGTGGCGCAGGGGCTTGGCGCGTTGCGCTTAAAACTTGCCAAAGAAATAAATTTAATTGCCGAAGGCGCTTTCAATTTTCTCTGGGTGGTGGATTTTCCGCTGCTGGAATGGGACAAGGAAGAAAAACGCTGGAGCGCGATGCACCATCCGTTTACGTCGCCGCGGCAGGAAGATATACCGCTTCTTGACAGGCCGGAAGACGCCGGCGCAGTGCGCGCCCGCGCCTATGACATCGTTCTAAATGGCGTTGAAATCGGCGGAGGTTCCATACGTATCCACCGCGAAGAGCTGCAGGAAAAAATGTTTTCGCTGCTCAAAATCTCATCCCGGGATGCGCGCGAACGTTTCGGATTTCTTCTGGAAGCGCTTACTTACGGAGCACCGCCGCATGGCGGGCTTGCGCTGGGGCTTGACCGCCTTTGCGCGCTTATTTTGGGAGAAGAGTCAATCCGCGACGTTATCGCGTTTCCAAAGACACAGAAGGCCGCTTGCCTTATGACCGGCGCACCCGGCGCCGTCAACCCCCGCCAGCTTAAAGAGCTGGAAATCAAAATCATCACCCCCCCGCCGTTAACAAACCCCTCATAAAACGGTATAATATAAATACGAGTACCGAAGTAAAGGGGGGTATATGGCCTGTTTCTTCGTTATTATTGCATTTATTGCGGGGATGGCGGCCGGTGATGTTGCGGCAGAGACGAATATCCGGAAGGCTGGCATTCTTTTGCCCGGCACCACCGTGGCTCCGCCTCCATCCGGGTTTGGCGTCCAAAGCACAACATCTGCTTTCCCAAGCCCTTTCCTTCCGCCCGCGTCAACACAACAGTTTTTTTCGCCGCCAAGCCGCGGGTTTTACAGCGCGCCGTTTACGCCCGGCACTACCGGCAACCTGTTCGCTCTTCCGGACAGCGGTATTCCAACGGTAAGGATCACAAATCCGGCAAGCGGTTCCTCATTTTCCGCGCCTTCAAACATAATGATAAGCGTAGATGTCTCACAAGCCGCGTCTGATATTGCAAAGGTTGAATTCATCGCAGACGGGTCTATTTTGATAGGTAGCGCCACAGCGCCGCCTTACTCTGTTTCATGGAACAACGTGCCCGATGGTGAACACACCATTATTGCGCGGATAACGGACGCCAACGGCGCAAGTTCCGATTCGTTCCCTGTAACGATTTCCATTTTGCCGGCGCGCTAAAACGTTGCAATTGCCTTAAATTTATAGTTTAATATTCATATTTGACGGGGATTTGCTTATGCGCTTTTTTGCATGTTTTTTGCCGCTTTTCATGGTTTTAGCTGGTGCGCCCGGTGCGGAGGATTTGCCCGGCAGGACGCACCGCGTCTGGTTATGGCAGGAAAGCCGCGATTGCCTCTGGAATTTGGCAAAAAAATATTACGGAGACCCGCGCCAATGGAAACGTATTTACGAGGCGAATAAAGACCGTATTGCAGACCCGGGAAAGATATATCCAAAACAGGAACTGATTATTCCTCCGCTTGATTAACTGATGTTAAGCAAGAAATGCCAAAGTTGCCGTCATTGCGAGCGAAGCGAAGCAATCTTGCTGTTTCGTATCAAAACGACGAGATTGCTTCGTCGCCAAGGCTCCTCGCAATGACACGCTGTGTAACATCAGTTCAGTGATTAATTTATGGTTACAAAAAAGATATTCCTTAAGAATGCCGATGAAGCGCTTCATTTGCTGGGGCAGCAGGATGAAAACCTGCGCCGGCTTGAGCAGTTGTATGGCGTGCAGGTATTCGTGCGCCAGTCCAGCCACGGGGGCGATTTCTCGCTTGTGGTGCGAGGCGCCGGCTCCAGGGTGGACAAGGCTCTCGCTGAACTTGACGCCTTGCGCGAAAAGAAGGTAATCCATCCCGTGCCGGAGCGCCATGAAGCCGGGACGGATACGGTTTACGTTACCTGGCACGGCAAGCACATAAAAGCGCGCACCGCCCAGCAACGCAAATACGTTGACCACATGAGCGCGGCCGATTTAACGGTTGCCATAGGCCCCGCGGGAACGGGAAAAACGTTCCTGGCCGTGGCCGCCGCTCTGCGGACGCTGCAGCTTGGCGAGGTGTCGCGCATTGTGTTGACGCGCCCCGTTGTGGAAGCCGGTGAGCGCCTGGGTTTTTTGCCCGGCGACCTTTACGAAAAGATTAACCCCTACCTGAGGCCGCTTTACGACGCATTTCACGTGCTTCTCGGCCCTGAAAAATTTCGTTTCCTCCGCCAGGAAGAAACTATCGAAATAGTGCCGCTTGCCTACATGCGCGGTCGCACGATTGACGACGCTTTCATTATTCTTGACGAGGCGCAGAATACCACTGCCGAGCAGATGAAGATGTTCCTTACCCGCATAGGCATGGGCAGCCGCGTAGCGGTAACGGGCGACACAACCCAGATTGACCTTGAGGATAAGCGAAAATCCGGCCTTGTGGTAGCCGAAAAAATACTTTCAGGCGTCGAGGGCATAGCCGTTATCCGCCTTGGCGAGGAAGATGTTGTCCGCCACCAGCTTGTGAAACGCATAATACGCGCCTATAACGAGTGGGAGAAAAAAATCTGATGTTTAACGCTTTCCTGCGTGTTCCGCTTAGAAAATTCCTGCTGGCCATGCTTCGCTGGACGGAAAAAACTGCCGTCAGCGGCACCGTAGTCCGCAGCAGCAGGATGGCCTGGCAAAAAGAGATCAACCTGCCGATGCCGGCCGTGGCCGTGTTAAGCATAGGCGTGTTTTTCGTTGTTCTTTTTCTTGAGGTCGGGCTTTCCGCATCCAAGGTTGCGGGGCTTGTGGTGTTTCTTACCATGGTGTTCGTATTTCTTGCGGTTTACCTAAATCATGACCAGCCTGAGATGCTTGCCGATAGCGAAGCCATCATGCTGCTGGGATTGCTTCTTGTAAGCGCAGTTGTTACGATGCGGCTGTTCAAGAACCTGCCGCTTGCGGCGCCGATTTCCGCGTTTCCGCTGCTTACGGGGCTTTTGTTATCCAGGCGGCTGGCCGTCATGACGGCGATAGTTCTATGCCTTGTCTTCGGCGTGCTTAACGATTTCGGCCTGGAGTACTTTTTCGTTCCGCTTGCCGGTTCCTTCGCGGGCGTGGCTGCGCTTGCGCGCGTGCGTAACCGTATTGATGTAACCCGGATAGGATTAAAAATAGCGTTCGTCAATATGGCCGCCATAACCGCCATACATTTGTTTTCCATCTGGTCTCTCGGCACTTTTCAGTCTCATCTTTTGCTGGGCGCCGCAAGCGGCGTCATGTCCGGGCTTATAGTGCTGGGCGTGCTGCCGTATCTTGAAACGTTTTTTTCACGCACGACTAACATCAAACTGCTGGAGCTTGCGGATTTTACGCAGCCACTTTTGAAACAGCTCACGCTTGAGGCGCCGGGTACGTATCATCACTCGCTTATAATGGCATCGCTGGCCGAGCAGGCCGCCGAAGCTATCGGCGCAAATTCGCTGCTTGCGCGCGTCGGCGCGTATTACCATGATATTGGCAAGCTGGTGAAGCCCGAGTATTTTATTGAAAACCAGCAGACCATGGGCAACCCGCACGACCCGTTAACCCCGACGATGTCGAGCCTGGTGGTAATCTCGCATGTCAAGGAAGGCGTTGAACTGGCGCACAAGCACAATCTTGACCGGATAATAATTGATTGTATAGAGCAGCACCACGGCACCTCGCTTATCCATTACTTTTATCACCGGGCGCTTGAACAGAATGCGCAGATAACCCCGGACAGTTTCCGTTATCCCGGCCCGCGGCCGCGCAGCAAGGTGGCCGCCATACTTATGCTTGCCGATGCCGTAGAGGCGGCATCGCGCACCATTGAAGAGCCGTCCGCCGGCAGGATAAAGGATCTTGTGGAAAAGATAATAAACAACAAGTTTACCGACGGCCAGTTTGCGGAAAGCCCGATAACGCTAAACGATTTGAGCAAAATAGCCGAGAGCCTGGCCGCAAGTTTAAGCGGGCTTTACCATGCGCGCATCGAGTACCAGAAAACTGAAAACGGGGCTAAAGCGCAATGATAGATGTAAATTTATTTTTTTTTCCTGCGCGGCTGCGGCCGCCGGTTACGGAGGCTGTAAGGCAGGCGCTTGCCGTGCGGCCCCGCTACGTGCGCGGCGAGATAAACCTTATACTTGTAGATAACCGCAAAATACGCGAGATTAACCGCCGTTACCGCAAAGTGCGGCGTGTAACGGATATAATATCGTTTAACCTGGGCGGGCGGGAGCCGCATGAAATTACAGGCGATATCTACATCGCCCGCGAGCGTTCCCGGCGGCAGGCGGCGGAACAGGGGCATAGCTGGCAAAAGGAGCTTACCTATCTTGCAATACATGGAGTGCTGCACGTGTTCGGTTATACCGATTATACGCCCGGCGACCGCGCAAAAATGTTCTCCGTGCAGGATAGGCTCTGGAAATGCTTATAATAATAAGTGTAATCACTCTTGCCGGCCTGTTTGTGGTTTCGGCTTTCTGGTCTGTCGCCGAAACGGGGTTGACCAGCCTTTCCAAGTACAGGATCAAGAAGATAATCGCCCTCAACAAATCGCTTTCCGAAGAGCTTAAATCCTGGCTTAAGTCCCCCTACTATATACTGACTACTATAATCGTAAGCGATACGATAACCAGCCTTGCCATCAGCTTTCTCGCCATGATAACCGCGTTGCGGTTGTTTCCCTCTACAAGCCGCGAGATTGTCGAGCTGTCAACGTGGTTGACGATAACGGTTCTTGCGCTGATCTTCGGCGAGATAACGCCCAAGATTTTCGGCCGGTTCAATCCCGAGAAGGTAACGCTGGTCTGCCTGCCTGTGCTCTCGCGCATGGTTAGAGTTATACGGCCGTTGGTGGCGCCATTACTGAAACTGGTGCAGCGGTTGTTCCCGCGTTACAACCTGGTGCCTGTCAGCAGGCTTACGTTTCTAAGTGTGGAAGAAATAAAGGGTCTGATCACGGAAGCAAACACAACCGGCCTGCTGGGCAAGGAAACCAGCCAGATGCTGCAGCGCGTTTTGCGTCTCGGCGAGTTGGAAGTCCGCCAGATCATGACGCCGGTGGAAGAGGTTGAGGCGGTTAACCTCGACCAGGACGAGGAACGCTTTCTGGACATGGTGGTGGAAACCGGCCACAGCCGCGTGCCGGTGTACCATTCCACGTTCAAGCAGATGGCCGGTTACGTTTATACCAAGGACATCCTGCTTGCCTGGCGCAAACATCACGGCAGTTTTTCGTCGGGACTGATACGCCCGGGTTATTTTGTAAACCATGACCGCAAGGTTCACGACCTGTTGAAAGATTTCCAGTCCGGCCAGACGCACATGGCTTTCGTAACGGACGCTTTCCACGAAATCATAGGCATTGTAACGCTTGAGAACGTGCTTGAAGAAATAGTCGGTGAAATATTGGATGAGTATACCAAACCCGCGCCATGATGACTATTATCGTTTCAAAAATTTTACTTTATTTCGTATCGCTTGCGTTACTCGCGTATTTCTCGGGCGCCGAGACCGCGCTTGCCAGTCTTTCAACGCTAAGCCTTAATGCGCTTAAAGATAAATACCCTGCCATGCGCAAAGCCATTACCTTGTGGGAGGATAATCCCAGCGAGATACTTGCAACCGTTATCGTAGGCTCCACGGTTGCAATAATAGGCAGCGGCATCATAGCCACTTCGCTTGCCATTGACGTGTCGCAGCGCATGTGGCTGTCGCGCAAGGCCGCGTTTTTAACAATACCGGTTGCGGGCGCATTTCTAACGCTTGTGTTCGGCGAGATAATGCCAAAGATAGTCAGCCGCTTCCGTGCAGAGCGCGTGGCTGTGGCATCGCTTCCGATGCTGATGCGTTTCAATGCGCTGATTGCCCCGTTCAATCACGTTCTGCTTACCATATCCGAGTGGCTTATCGGAATGCTCAGGCGGCGAGCGGTAAGGGAAGCGCCGTTTTTGCGGCCGGACGAGCTTAAAATTCTGCTTTTAAGCGATGAGTCGCTTCCGTTGCCCGTGCCGGCGCGCCGTATCATGGAAAACATACTTGATTTCGGCACTACCAGGATAAACCAGGTAATGATTCCTCGCGCGCAGGTGCAGGCGGTTGACCTTAACCAGGAACAGGAAAAGATAATTGACCAGATAATAGAAAAAGGTTATTCCCGCGTTCCCGTCTACCGCGGCAATCTTGACAATATAGCGGGAATTATTTATAGTAAAGACCTTGCGTTTGCGTGGCGCGGCGGGTCGTTGTTCGTTATCGCCGATCTTATCCGTCCCGCATATTTCGTGCCGGGCGCCGCGCGCACCGACAAGGTGTTGCGCGATTTCAAAAGCGGGCACCAGCACATGGCCATTGTGGTGGACGAGTACGGCTCTACCATAGGCGTAGTAACAATCGAAGACCTGGTTGAGGAAATAGTTGGCGACATCTGGGACGAGTATGACATCCAGGAAAAGACCATAATACCTTTCCCCGACGGATCATATCTTGTGCGCGCGGCCGAGAGTATTGACACCTTAAACAGCCAGCTTAACCTTTCGCTGCCTGCCGGCGAGTTTAACACCGTCGGCGGCTGGGCGCTGGACATGTTCGGCCGCATTCCGAAAATAGGCGATTCCGTCCGCTGGGGCGACCTTGAAATAGAGATAGTAGACGCCGACAAAACCAAGATACAAAGAATAAAAATAAAAAAACGCTAATGTATTACACCCTTCAGTGTCTGGTATTGCGTAGCTCCGTTTCGGCGGAGGCTGACAAGGCCGTAACGCTGTATACGCGCCAGTGGGGAAAGATATTATCCGTTGTCCCGGGGGCTAAAAAAATAAAAGCCAAACTTTCATACGCCGCGGAGCCGGTAATGGAAAATGAGTTCATGGTCTATGCCGCATCGCCGGCGGCGCGCTCAAAGGTAACCGGCGTCCGCACGCTTAACAGTTTTGCGGCGTTGCGGCGGGACTGGCGCCGGTTTTGCATCGCCCAGCATTGCGGGGAAATAGTTGACATGCTTACCCCTTTTAACTCGGAGAGCCGTCAAAAATACGACCTTATTGCGCGCACATGGCAATTGCTTGAAACCGCCCGGCGGCCATGGCGGATACTTGCTGCGTTTACGCTGAGGTTCTTAAAGCTCTCGGGTTACAGTTTTACAGAGTACATGAAAAGTGAAAATACTTTTATCGCGCCGGGCGAGCAGGCGATTATAAGGCAAATGGCAACGCTTTCCGGCGATGAGATAGATTCCCGTATAAATGTAGATCCCGCCATGGAAAAAGACATAGTGCGCCATCTTGATATGTATTTGCAACGCTATATTTCCAGGCCGCTGTCCGCCAAAAAGTTCTGGCACGCCGTAGACGCGATGCCGTAATTCGGGGAGTTCGGAGCTATTTATGACCTTTCAGGAAATAATCATGTCGTTACAAAAATTCTGGGCTAAACAGGGATGCCTCGGCTGGCAGCCTTATGACCTTGAAAAAGGCGCAGGCACTTTCAACCCTGCAACCTTCCTGCGCTGTCTCGGCCCCAAACCATGGGCCGCCGCTTACGTAGAGCCGTCCCGCCGCCCCACTGACGGCCGCTACGGCGAAAACCCCAACAGATTGCAGCACTATTACCAGTTCCAGGTAATAATGAAGCCCGCGCCCGCCGACATTCAGCAGTTGTATCTTTCAAGCTTGAAGGCCATCGGGCTTGACCCCAAAAAGCACGATATTCGTTTCGTCGAAGACGACTGGGAATCGCCCACGCTCGGCGCATGGGGGCTGGGGTGGGAAGTGTGGCTTGACGGCATGGAGATAACGCAGTTCACTTATTTCCAGCAGGTCGGCGGCATTGACCTTTCGCCCATTTCCGTCGAGATAACCTACGGGCTTGAGCGGCTTACCATGTATTCGCAGAAAAAAGACAGCGTATACGATATTCTCTGGACAAACGACATAACTTACGGCCAGGTGCACCTGGAGGATGAAAAACAGTGGTCCCGCTACAATTTCGAAACGGCGGACGTGGAACTTTTGCGCCGCCATTTTTCGGACTGGGAAAAGGAAACAGGCCGGCTGCTCGCGGCCGGGCTTGTGCTGCCGGCCTACGACGGCGTTATGAAATGTTCGCACCTGTTCAACCTGCTTGATGCGCGCGGCGCGATTTCGGTTACCGAGCGCACTTCTTATATCGCCAGGGTGCGCGCGCTCGCCCGCGGCGTTGCGGAAAACTATTTGCGCATGGAAGAGAGAGTATAATCATGGTTAAACACGCCATTTTTGAGATCGGAACCGAGGAGATACCCGCCTCTTACATAACGCCCGCGCTTTCGCAGATGACGCAAAAAGCCGGCCAGTTTCTTTCCGGGCATGGGCTGGCGTTTGGCGAGATAAAAACTTATGCCACCCCGCGCAGGCTTGCGTTACTGATAGAATCGGTAGCGGAAAAAAGCGAAGACCGCGTGGATGAAATGCTTGGGCCTGCCGTAAAAGTCGGCAGGGATGCGCAAGGCAATTTTACCATGGCGGCAAAAGGGTTTGCCGCGCGCCACGGCATCGAAGCTGAAAAATTAAAAACAAAGCAGACGGACAAGGGCGATTATTTCGTTGTGCAAAAAAAGACGCCGGGCGAGAAGGCGGAGAAACTGCTTAAAACCATGTTCGATCAGATTTTGGCCGGGCTGTCGTTTCCCAAGGCCATGCAGTGGGAGCCTTCAGGTTTCCGTTTTGCGCGCCCGTTGCGCACGGTCGTCGCGCTTTACGGCGAGAAAGCATTGAAGGTTTCCGTCGCGGGCGTAAAGGCCGGCAACTGGACGCACGGCATACACACGCTTACCCGCAAGAAAATAATCATACATTCCGCCGAACGTTATCTTACGACATTGCGCAATAATTGCATCCTGGCGGACCCCGCGGAACGCAAGGCCACCGTCAAAAAAGCGCTGGACACCTCCGTGCGCCGCCTGAAAGCGACCGTGCCGGATGACGATGCGCTGCTTGAAGAAGTTACAAATCTAATAGAACATCCGGTGGCGATCGCAGGCCGTTTCGACGAAAAGTACCTGGCGTTGCCGCAAGAAATCTTAATCACCTGCATGAAAAAGAAACAGAAATATTTCCCGGTATACTCGGAAGCCGGCCTGCTATCCAACAATTTCATCGGCATACGCAATGGCGTATCCGAGAATCAGGAGATAGTGCGCGAGGGTTATGAGCGCGTACTGGCCGCGCGGCTTGCCGACGCCGAATTTTTTTTCGCGCAGGATACGCGCACCCCGCTTGAACGGAAGATACCGAAGCTTTCCGGCGTGCTTCTGCACGAAAAACTGGGATCCATCGGCGACAAGGTTGAACGCATAAAAGCCGGTGCGTTGGCCATAAACGAAAAATTGCCGGCGCCGGTGGACGGCGGCCGGCTTCAAAAGGCCGCCGGGCTGTGCAAGGCGGATCTTGTGACGGAGATGGTGTTCGAATACCCTGAACTGCAAGGCGTGGTTGGCCGGCTCTACGCCCAAAAGGAAGGCCAGCCCGCGGATGTGGCGGATGCGATAGAGCAGCATTACTGGCCGGTAACGGCGGACGGCGCGTTGCCCGGCCGGCAGATGGGCGTTATTCTTTCGCTCGCCGATAAAATTGATACGCTTATCGCGGATTTTGCCATCGGCCTAATTCCAACGGGTTCCGCCGACCCTTACGGCCTGCGCCGCGCCGCCATAGGCGTGCTGCGAATCCTGCGGGAAAAAAATCTGCCGCTATCTTTGCGCGCTCTTGTAACCGGCGCGCTTGGCCTCCTGCCCGCAAATATTTCCTCAAACAAGGCGGCGGCGGAACAATTGCTTGAGTTTTTACGCCAGCGCATGGAAAATATATTCATATCCGAAGGCTTCCGCGTTGACGAGGTGCGCGCGGTAACGGCTGCCGGCGCGGACGACGTTATTGACGTTGCCCGGCGGCTGGATGCTCTGCGCGCCATAAGAAAATTGCCGGAGTTTGAACCGCTGGCCGGCGCTTTCAAGCGGGCGGCCAATCTTCTTAAACAAGCGCAGAAAATGCAGATAGCCGTGCCGGACGCCGTTTCAAGCGAATCACTTTCGGAAGAAGCGGAAAAAGGCCTTTATGCCGCGGTACGGCAGATGGAATCGGATATACGCAAGTTTCAGGAACAGGGCGAGTATCCGGCCGCACTGCAAAAAATGGTTTCGCTAAAGCCCGTGGTGGACGGTTTCTTTGAAAAAATAATGGTAATGTCCGACGACGCCGTCCAAAGGGCCAACCGCCTTGCCCTGCTGAAATATACAGCCGCGCTTTTCTCCCGGATCCTGGATTTCTCTCTTCTCCAGCAGTAAAAACATGCGAACAGTCATTCTCCTCGTTGTCTCCAATGTCTTTATGACGGCGGCCTGGTACGGCCACCTTAAATTCAGAAACTCGCCGCTTGTTAAAGTGATACTGATAAGCTGGGCGATCGCTTTTGTGGAGTATTGTTTCCAGGTGCCGGCCAACCGCATAGGCAGCTACCAGTTTTCCGCCGCGCAATTAAAAACAATCCAGGAAGTCATTACGCTTATTGTCTTTTCAGTTTTTTCCGTATTATACCTCAAGGAAGAATTCCGCTGGAATTACTTGGTAGGCTTCCTAATGATAATCGGCGCCGTCTTCTTCATTTTCAAGAAATGGTGAATGGTTGTTCCTGAAAAATAATTTAGTAACGAGATTTCGAGCTTTGAGCCTTAAGTCCGGAAACAGGAGATTAAAATGCATCCCTTTGAACGAGTCCTCAGTATTTCTAAAGAAGACATTGAACTTGAGCTTAGAGGGGTATCATTTATATCCTGGGCTGACTTTCTTTTGAACCCTCGGCGTTTACGAGGCAGCGATTTTTTGATGAGATGGTCTCAAGGAGTTTGGAGCAAAAAAAGATTGATTGAAGCAGTTAATGAAACTGATGAACTTATGGTACGCAAAACCGTCAAATTTTTGAAACGGTTTATCGGCTGTTGTGCCGTGAAGGTGTGGCTTTGAGTCCACTGCGGCATGAGCCAAAAGACTTTTTGGCAGCTTTG
>MGVF01000036.1 GCA_001800355.1 Elusimicrobia bacterium RIFOXYA2_FULL_50_26 | reverse complement strand
GCGACACCCGTATTGCAGCCGCACACACGGGAATCGGCAACAAAAAACATAAAACGCAAACACCAACTCTCATACAATCCTCCCGCCTTCGACTTCTACTGATAACTGATAATAACGGACAACTCCCCCTCACCCTGCCCTCTCCCCATCGGGGAGAGGGTTCTACCGGCGGCGGACGTAGATGTGGGCGGCGACTTCGCGGTCCAGGGCTATCTGCGTTTCGCCGGCCTTGATTATGTACGAGGGCGCTTTCTGGTGCAGCGTTATCTCCGTGCCCGGCACGAGCCCGATTGACAACAGCTTATGAAGATGCGGATGTTCCGACGTAACAATATAGGCAACCCGCACTTTCTCGCCGGCTTCCACCTGTTCAAGAGAGGTTACGATAGACGCGGTGCTTGCCTGCGCCTGGCCGCAGCACGGGCCGGGCGGTATGCGCGAACCGTGCGGGCACATGCGGGGGTGGCCGAGCAGCGTGCATATTGCATCGGTAACCTCCGGCGACAATATGTGTTCGAACTCGCATGCCGCCGGGTCAATTTCGCCTTCGGGCAGCTCAATCACGTCGGCAAGCAGCCGTTCCGCCAGGCGGTGGCGCCGCGTAACGTCGCGCGCTATCTCCTCGCCTTTGGGCGTCAATGTAACCGTATCCGTACCCAAAACCGCGAACCCGCCGTTAACCAGTTCGCTTAAAATGCCGCCGGCTACATTTTTTGAAAGCGTTTCTTCGACAAGCGTTCTCGTGTTTTTATTTTTTTCGATGAAGCCCCTCAAAATTCCAAGCGCCTCTTCGATATCAATCATTCCCTTGGTCTTCATATTATGCCTCCGGCCATTAACACCCCCTCACCCTACCCTCTCCCCAACGGGGCGAGGATTAGAGGATGAAATGTTTTTAATACCATATTCAGTAAGCTGCTGTATCCGATTGCGTATATTATGACGAACGCGAAAAGCGCAATCGCTATTTTCATCCCCTGCTCGCGTATCACCACGAAACATTGCGCCACGCACGGTATAAAAAGAGTTATGGCCACGGCGCTTACCACCACCTGGCGCGCATCCAGCAGGCCGTCCTGCGCCATCACAAACAATCCCGCGGCGCCGTAATCGCGGCGCAGGAAACCAAGAATAAATGTGGGCGTTACCTGCGCGGGAAGCCCCATGGCGGAAACCACCACCGGCCGCGCCACCCTCTCCAGCACGGACAGCATATGCAGTTTATCGCTGAAAAAAAGAATCGCGGTGCCAAGGGCGAACAGCGGCACGGCTTCCCTGACATACCACACAAGCCGCATTTTTACCTTGGTAACCACATTCCCGAAATCCGGCCGCCGCAACGGCGGGATTTCAAGTATGAACGGGGAACGGTGGCCCGGCAAAACCCTGTTGGCCGCCGCGCCCACCGCAACAAGCGATCCCGTTATGGATACAAACCAGATAAGCCCGGCCTGCCAGGAAAGGCCTGCCAATAGCCCGAGTATTATGCCAAGCTGAGCCGAACAGGGTATGGTAAGCGAAAGAAGCAAAAGCGCAAGCAGGCGTTCCTTCCTTGTCTCAAGTATACGTGTGCCAAGCGCCGCCATCGTGCCGCAGCCAAGGCCAAGCACCATGGGAAGAACCGCCTTACCGTTAAGGCCGAACGTGCGAAAAAGGCGGTCCAGCATAACGGACAGCCGCGGCAGGTAGCCCGAATCCTCGAGCAACCCGAAAAAAAGGAAGAACGCGGCAACCACCGGCAACACTATGGCGGCGGCATATGTTAACGCCATGGAAACAAGGCCGTAAGGCCCCATGAGAAACTCCCGTACTATTTCCGACGGGATCGCGCCATTTATCAATGTTCCGGCAAGCGGTATTACATAGCGGCCAAACAAATGATTTTCCAGCAGGTTAACCAATGTACCGGCCGCGAATACGCCGACAAACTCATACATTATAAACAACACCGCCAGAACTATAAGATAACCCGGGAAAGGGCGCATGCAAAGCGCCCCGAGCCGGGCCAGGCGGCTTTCTGCCGGCGTACCCTGGCTTGTTATAACCTCGCCGGTAATCTGCGCGGCGTACATATTTTTAGTTTCAAATATCAAAAGTCTTGGCGGCCTGACAAAATCCGCCACCTTCCGCTCAAGCCGCCCGATAAAGCCGTCCGGCAACGCGCCGGCAACATATCGAAATACTGTCCTATCTCCGGAAACAAGCATGGCGGCCGCTGCGCGCGCGCAAGGCGCCGGCGCGCCGAATCCGGCTGCGGTCTCCGTAAGCAGGCGCTCAATCTCCGGCGGGTAAGTCGCGTTAAAATTCCCGTGCCTCGCATGGGGCAGCCTTTTTTTAAGCTCCGGGATCCCCTCGCCTGTGATGCCAATCGTAGCTATGACCGGTACGCCCAGTATATTTTCAAGGCGCGGAGCGTCAATGCGTATGCCGCGGGAAACAGCCTCGTCGTGCATATTAAGCGCCAGAATCAGCGGAACGCCGCATTCAATAAGCTCAAAAGTAAGCAGCAACGCGCGGCGCAGATTTTTTGCATCAGCCACCTGTATGACGGCAGCCGGGCGAACGCGCATGATAACGTCGCGCGTTACCTGCTCATCTTCAGACGACGGCAGAAGCGCGTCCGTGCCGGGCGTGTCAATAACCTCGTACCTGCGGCCGGCAAGCGTCATGGCGCCCCGGCTTATGTCCACCGTTGTGCCGGGATAGTTGGAAACAACCGCATACGTGCCGGTCAACCGGCCGAAAATAACGGACTTGCCCACATTGGGATTTCCAACCAGAACAATCGTTTCAACCATATTGAGTTTATATCCTATTTCCGTTCAATTGTCAAGCCGTTTCATGCTTGACAAAGCCTGCGCAAAGATTTATAATACACGTAATTATGAATAGTGATGTATTAGTCCTTAACCGCAGCTTTTATGCGATACAGGTTACCACCTGGCAAAGGGCTTTGACACTGGTGTATGCAGACCACGCATCCGTAGTAGACCAGCAGTACCGCACTTACTCCTTCGCAGACTGGCAAGAGCTCTCCCAGATGATCTCGTCGCATCCTGCGGGTTTTGTGCGCACCCCCAAATTCAGGATCGCAATCCCCGAAGTCATTGCCCTTAAACTATACGACCGCCTGCCGGCAACGGAAGTTAAATTTACGCGCCGCAACATCTACGAGCATTACAATTACCGCTGCTGCTACTGCGGCAACAAGTTCGCTTCAGCCGACCTTAACCTGGAACACGTCATACCGCGCAGCCGGGGCGGGAAAACCAACTGGTCAAACATCGTTACCGCCTGCATACCATGTAACCTCAAAAAAGCCGACAAGCTCCCCGACGAAGCTGGCATGAAACTGCTTATCTCCCCCTCAAAACCCAAATGGCGCCGCGGCCTGTCGCTGATGTTAAACTCCACCATAAAGATGCGCTCCTCATGGCAACGTTTCATTGACATCTCCTACTGGAACGAGGAACTTGAACGGGAATAATTCATATCGGACATGGTTCACGGGCAATATTTTCACGTTTGCCGGCCTTGCCGGGATACTGTTGATATACGGCCTCTCCTCCAATTACCTGGCCTTCGGCCACTACGACGACGACGTTAAATGGGTGCTTATGGCCAGGCAGTTCCTGCGTTTTTCATACGCATCCCCCTGGTCGTTCTTTCATACGCCGGAGCTTACTAACTGGGGCACCGCAATTATAATCGCCCCCATCGTGGCAGTTGCCGGCAACCATGTACTTCTGATTAAGCTTTTCATGAGTGGGCTGCTGCTGAGCGGAATAGTGTTGTTTTATTCCGTTACACGCCATTTCTTCGCAGATCACGAACTGCCTTTTTACCTGTTCGCTTTGACAGCAAACTCCTTTCTGCTATCGTTTTCCGGCGCCATAATAAGCGAATCCGCTTACATATTCATATTTTCCGCAATACTCTATCTTCTCTACAACCGCGATTGGCTAAATCAGTTGACACCCGTGCGCGCCCTGACCGTCGGAGCAATGTGCTCGCTGCTACTCCTGACGCGAACCGCGGGCCTTTTGCTTATCGCGTGTATCGGCCTGGAATTTTTGCTGAAACGCGAGTATAAAAACCTTTTTTTTGTAGCAGCCGCGACGGCCTTGTTCTCACTGCCGTATTTTATCGTATCGAAGACAGCAAGCGGGGAAGTGTCATTCTATAATAAGTACTGGACGCTTATGATGGCGCTGCCCGTTAAAACAATATTCGAATCCGCCGTCGCGAACGCTCTTTATTACTGGAAAGGGCTTACATGCCTTACACATATACAACTTGTATCCTTCTTCCCCCGCGCTGGTATTATTAAATATGCAGTGATGGCAGGCCTGGCCGCGCCATTTATACTCGGTATAATACGTATCCGCAGCAGGATTGAAAAAACACTGTTTATGTACACTGTTTCATACGGAGCATTATACGTATTGTGGTCTTACTGCGCGCCGCGATATGCGCTGCCATTCTACCCGCTATACATTTTTTGGGTTTTCCGCGGCATACAGCGGATAGCGCCCTCGAAAACATACGTTGCCTTCGCCATCATGGCGACGCTTACTGTTGTATCGGTTTTATCAAATGTTTCTTCCGTCAAAAAAATAATTTTTTCTTCACTGCGCAGCCCTGTCCTGATAAGCCATGAATCCTATGACTGGCTTGCGGCACACAGCAAAACCGATGACCTTATCGTATCAATGGACATTGCCCGCATACATTATTTTACGGGACGAAAGGGCGTTTCGTTCGTGCCGTCCGATTCCTCGTCCTCATTTGCCGCGCGCGCCAAAACGCTTAACGCCGCCTATTTTTTTATCAGGGACTCCGAATTTACAAACCCGGCGCCACATGTTAGAGACCCCATTGCCATGCAGTATAAAAAATTCATATCATTTGTAGCTGATAAGCGCTATTTCGCGCCGCTGTATATCAATGAATCGGAAGGAGTACGCATATTTACACTTCGATGAGTCCCTGCCCGCCATTCAGTTGTAACCTGTGCGGCAAAGGCCGTTACAGGATAATGCACGCATCGTCTAAAAAGACCGGCGTTCAAAAGTACGCCGCAATGACCACTGATTTTTATGGAATCGTCGCTCCTGTCGTCGCTTGTACCGAATGCGGGCTGGTAACTCAATACCCGCTGCCCGCCATATCCACCATAGAAAATGCGTACCGTCAGCTTGAAGATAACGAATACCTTCTTGAAGACGACTGCCGGAGCATGACTGCGCATCTTTCATTGATGACGATAAAACGACACGTAAAAAAGGGAACCTTGCTGGACGTGGGCTGCGCTACCGGTATTTTTATAAATGCCGCGGGAATAAATTTTGAAGTGTGCGGCATCGAACCGTCCGAGTGGTCGGCACGCGTAGCGCGAACAGCGCTGGGAGAAGAGGCGGTTATAACCGGAACCATAGAAACCGCGCCCATCCGCAAGGCCGCTTTCGACGTTGTTACATTTATAGACGTTATAGAGCATCTGCATGACCCGAAGGCGGCCATTGCCAAAGCTAAAACGCTTCTTAAACCCGGCGGCCTGCTTTACCTTGTAACACCCAACGTCCGCAGCCTGTCGGCCATGCTGCTGGGGCGTTACTGGTGGGGCTACAGGCCCGCGCATCTCTATTACTTTTCAGTTTCCACCATGCAACGGTTGCTTGAAGAAAACGGATTCGTCGTTACCGGCGCGCGTTCGTTCGGCCGGATATTCACTTATGATTACTGGCTTAGCCGGCTTGCCGGCTATCCGCGCCCGCTGCGCGCGGCAGTATCTTCAATAATAAAATTGTTTGATATAAACAATAAGCCAGTCTATATAGATACGCGAGACTCCATGGAAATGTGTGCCGTAAAAAGAGATTGACAGCACTGTGATTTTCTGTATAATAGGTAAGAATGCCGCAAGACTACCAGGAGAAAAAGGCTTATGAAAAACAACAGCGACGGTATCGGTAAAGAGCTGGCAAAGGCAAAAAAGGATATCGCCGAGCGCGATAACATCCTTAATGCGCTTGAGCTTATTCACGGGGCCAACAATCTCGACGATATTTTAGATTACCTGACGGATCTTGCAACCGGTATAACAAACGCGGAAGGCGCAAGCGTCCTGCTGCTGGAAAACGACCAGTTGTATTTCGCGGCGGCTTCCGGCATAAAAAGTTCCGTGGTCAAGAGGATGAAATTAGATAAAAACGAGGGCGTGGCGGGCTGGGTGCTGCAAAACGGCCGGGCAATTATCGTTCCCGACGTTGAGGCCGACGAACGGTTCAGCAAAAAGGTTGATAATGTAAGCGGATTTACAACCCACTCGCTTCTTGCCATCCCGTTAATAATAGAGCAGGATGTCATAGGAGTCGTAGAAACGCTTAACAAGAAAGACGGGACGGTATTCAATGAAACGGACAGCCGCCTCCTGTCTCACCTGGCAATGTTCGCGGCGCTATCCATCAGCAAGGCTCGCGCCCGTTCCAGGATGAACGACCTGCTTTTGTCAATTATAAGGGCGATATCCAATGCCATAGAGGCAAAAGATCCGTTTTCACGCGGCCATAACGAGCGTATCCGCAGATTTTCGCTTGTAATCGCGCGCGAACTTGGGCTATCCGAAAAGCACATGCAACAACTTGAAATAGCCGCGCTGCTCCACGACATCGGCAAGCTCGGCGTATCGGAAAGCATACTCTGCAAGAAAGGGCGGCTTACGCTTGAGGAGATGCAGGAGATGCGCAAGCACCCGTCAATCGCGGCAGGAATACTGAACACTTCCCCCCAGATGGACGAGATCGTGCCGGCGGTGCGCCACCACCAGGAACGTTTCGACGGCAAGGGATACCCGGACGGGCTTTCCGGCAGCACCATACCGCTGCTTGCGCGTATACTTGCGGCTGCCGATGCCTTCGACGCCATGACATCCGACCGCGCCTACCGCGTAGCAATGCCGGACTCGCAGGCCGTGGTGGAGCTTGAATGCTGCGCAGGAACGCAGTTCGACCCGGATTGCGTTGCGGCGCTGGTACGCGGCTACAAAAAGGGGCAGGTAATAACCGCAAGCGGGGAAAAGAACGCCGGGAAGTAAAGCCTTCTTCCACAACAACCATGTATAAAATTATAACAAAAACACGTCTGGCGGCTTCGATAAACCGGCTCGACGTTCAGGCTCCGGAAATAGCCGGTCGCGCGCGGCCCGGGCAGTTTGTAGTTTTACGCGTCAACGACACGGGCGAGCGTATACCGCTGACCGTTGCCGGCCAGGATCCGGCAGGCGGCACGATTTCCCTTATTTTCCAGGAAACAGGGAAAACAACGAGAGCGCTGGCGCAACTTTCCGCCGGGGATTCGATCCGCGACATACTCGGCCCTCTTGGCACGCCTACTAAAATTGAGCATATCGGCAATGTAGTAGTTATCGGCGGTGGCGTCGGCGCGGCCGAGGTGCTGCCCGTGGCAAAAGCTTTCAAGGCCGCCGGCAATACCGTTACCGGCATAGTGGGAGCGCGGAGCCGGGAACTTATCATACTTGAGAACGAGCTTAAAGCCGCCTGCGATAAGCTTTACATAACAACCGACGACGGCTCCTCGGGAAGAAAAGGATTCGTGTCGGACGTTTTAAAAGAAATCATCGCCGGCAATGCCGCCATCGGCCTCGTATACGCGGTTGGGCCTGTGCCAATGATGCGGGTGGTCGCAAACATAACGCGCGAAGCGGGCATAAAAACGACAGTGTCTTTGAATCCCATAATGCTCGACGGCACAGGCATGTGCGGCGTCTGCCGCGTCAGAGTCGGAGACATGGTAAAATTCGCCTGCGTTGACGGTCCTGAGTTTGATGCCCACCAGGTGCAATGGGACGAGCTTATAAGCAGGCTCGCAGGCTTTCGGCAGGAAGAAAAAATTTCAGTTGAACAACACGCACCGGGATGCACATGCAAAAAAGAATAAAAATAAACGAGCGCCCCGCAAGCGAGCGCATAAAAGATTTTAAATCCGTAGTGCTGGGCTACAATCCCGAACAGGCCAGGCAGGAGGCGCTGCGCTGCCTGCAATGTAAAAATCCGACCTGCGTAGCGGGTTGCCCGGTTGAAATAAATATCCCGGGTTTCATAAAAGCGCTTGCCGAGGACGATCCCGCCGCGGCTATAGCGATACTGAAAGACAAAAACAATCTGCCTTCGGTTTGCGGCCGGGTCTGTCCCCAGGAAGAGCAGTGCGAATTAAAATGCGTTCTGCAAAAAAAAGGCGAACCGGTTGCCATCGGCAACCTTGAACGTTACGCGGCGGATTGGGAAAAAAATAAGAGCAATCCCGGCATAAACGTAGCGACCGCATCCAATAACGGCATTAAGGTCGCGGTGGTAGGCTCAGGGCCGGCGGGGCTTACTTGCGCGGGAGATCTGGCTAAAAAAGGGTTCGCGGTTACGGTGTTCGAGTCGCTTCACCGTGCCGGTGGCGTGCTTCGCTACGGCATACCGGAGTTCCGGCTGCCGGCGGCCATACTCGATGACGAGTTGCGCTATCTTGAAAGTATCGGCGTACGTTTTGTGGTTAACGCGCTTATAGGCCGCACGAAAACCGTAGCAGAGCTTTTTAATGAAGGATTTAGGGCGGTATTTATCGGCACCGGCGCGGGGCTGCCGGCATTTCCAGGGGTTCCCGGCGAAAATCTTAATCACATATATTCCGCCAACGAATTTCTTGTGCGCGTCAACCTTATGCGCGCATTTGAATTTCCCCGCTACGACACGCCGGTCTATGTAGGAAAAAAGGTTGCGGTTATCGGCGGCGGCAACACGGCGATGGACGCTGCGCGCACCGCACGCCGCATGGGCGCAGGTAACGTTACAATAATTTACCGCCGCTCGGAAAACGAGATGCCCGCCCGGCGCGAGGAAATCGCCCATGCGCGTGAAGAGGGCATAGAGTTTCTGATGCTTACAAACCCGGTGAGCTTCCACGGCGATGATAAAGGTTTCGTGCAACAAGTTGAATGCGTAAAAATGGAACTCGGCGCGCCGGACGCCTCCGGCCGACGCAGCCCGGCCGCCATAGCCGGCTCAAATTTTACGCTTGCCATTGATACCGCGATAATTGCAATAGGCATGAGCCCCAACCCGCTTTTGATTTCACTTACCCCCGGCATATCAACCGACAACCGAGGGCGACTGATAGTTGATGATAATTTAATGACAACCATGCCCGGCGTCTTTGCCGGCGGCGACATCACAGGCGGCGAAACCGTCATCCAGGCAATGGGCATGGGCAAAAAAGCCGCCCGCGCCATAGAAAATTTTTTGCGTTAGGGCGCGATGCTACACAGCGTGTCATTGCGAGGAGCATTGGCGACGAAGCAATCTCGTCGTTTTGATACGAAACAGCAAGATTGCTTCGCTTCGCTCGCAATGACAGTAACTTTAGCATCTCCTGCGTAAGACCAGTTAGTAACATGCGCGGATTAATTGCATTTTCTTTCCAGGAGCATCAATGCGGTCAGCCGGTTTCTTATGTCAACTTCCGTGCCGGCAAAACATCCCCTCGCATACGTTATCCTGTAAATATTTTCGCCGCTTGCATTTTTTCCCATACATACCGCCTCGATAACTTCGTATCGGCTGATAAGCTGGAAAATATAACTTAACCCGTCCATCGGCTGATTTCTCCTTAAAAGACTTGAAAATTGTATTGTAAAATGCTAAAAGTATAAGCACGGAAGATAGTTTTATGCAGCCCCGTTCCCCAACGGTTTTTTGCCATCTTCCGTGCTTGTTTTGTGTATGATAATATATTTTTAGTTTAGCGCTAATAATATAGCACACAATAAATTGTTTGTCAAGGATTATTTATGAATTTAACACTCGGTTTGCGCATCATTCTTGCCCGCAAGGAAATCGGAATCACGCAGGAGAACCTGGCCAGGAAAATCGGCACTACTCCGTCGGTAGTTAACCACTGGGAAAAAGATAAATTCGTCCCCAGCCCGGCAAACATGGACAAGCTCGTCCGCATCCTGGGCAAACCCAGCTCGTATTTTGACAAGAAAGAT